>JAUNFB010000012.1:0-9405 GCA_030525245.1 Erysipelotrichia bacterium | reverse complement strand
TTGGTTTTACTGGTGAATATTTTCAGTCAGCTATAATTGGTTGGATTACTTGTTGTATAATTGAATTACTTGTTCGCTTTTTTTCGGACTCAGATGATTATAATTATTATAAAAAAGAGCTTGCAGAATATAAAAATAAATTAAGTGAATATCGTGAAACTGTTTTGGAAATTAATAGAGTAAAATCTGATTGTAAAAAAATATTGGAAGAAAAAATTGATCAATTAAAACCTTATTTTGCGAATTATCCTGAAATTGACTTATATGATTATAGCGAAAAAAGCACTTCTGCGAAGATGGTCAAAATAGTAAGTGTTTTAGCAAAATACGGTAAAATTGATAATATGGATTCGGCAATGACTGCATACAATAAAATTGAAACAATAGGTTGTTCTTATTCGGATCTTGATATGATTTTTGAAGGATTTAACAAACTTACAATCGATGAAGCATTAGAAATGTACAAATATATAAAGAGTAAACATGTAAGCATAGAAGATGCAATGAGTTATATTAAGCCGGATATTACTGACAATATAGATGAAGCAATAGAACTATATGAAGTTGATTGTTCTGCTGATTTATATAGAAAGATGTGCAAATTTAAGTTGGCATCATCAGTACCGGAAGCATTAAATGTTTGCAAAATTATCAAATACAATAATAGCGCACCGGTAAAGAAAGTTCTTGATTATATTGTTGATGGCAAATGTAGAGCAACCAGTTTGAGTGAAGCATTAAATTTTTATGCTGAAGATTGTCATCGCCGCCATATGGAAGAAATAGCAAAAGAGAATCTTGAATCCCAATTGAGACTTGAACAGGCAGAAAAAGATAGGGAAGAACGTTATAGACAAATTCAAGAAGAGGCGTATATGAAGGCAAACGATCATCGACGTGAAGAAGAGAAACGGGAAGCAAGAGACCGTGGAAGAAGCCAATGTTTTTCATGCCAAAATTTGGGGCCCTGCAGATTCAGCGATGATAATTACGGTAATTGTGGAGCTTTTAGACCGAAAATTTAGTTTTAATAATTAGTGTTGTTTAAGAAGAAAAACAATTTGAGGGAGATTAATTGAATGACAATAACAAGGTTAGAACAGATTATTGGCGATTTTAGAGGTTATGAATTAAAAGAAGAAAGTGTAAGGGATTTTATTGGATGTTTGGTAACTTTTTTTGAGGATTATTTTGATTGTTATTCTTTTGAAGATGTTATGGACAATGGTGGATATTTACGCTGTATTTGTGATGATGATGAATACAAAAATTTGGAAGATTTATCTACTCGAGATTTAGCTTATTTGCTTGCTCTTTCCGGGGTTTATGGAATGAATTACACATTGTCAACAGTTTGCTTGGTGGAAGATGAAGAGACAGGTGATGAGGAACAGATAGAATTCTATTATGAATTTAACGATGGTGCGTCTATTACAAAGTATGATTGTCAGAGTGGCGAGAATATAGAATTGGAATTTGACGAAGAAGAATATAAAGGATATTTCGAGTGGATGTCAGAGGAAATTGACGGTGATAAAGAAGAATTGACCGACGGAGTAAAAAAACGATTGACAGAAATAAAAAAGTATATTGATTCTCATGAAGATACAATTGAAAAACTTTGGCATAAGGAATGGTTTGGACTTAGTTATTTTATGTGTTGGATAGACAATGCCTTAGAATACAACTATTATACCTTTTCAAATACTGCGAGAAAATGCGAGAGCATAATAGATGGGTTTGAAGAAGCATTATTAGGTGTAAGTGATGATTCAAAGATTTATCTTGGACCGGCATATCTAAAACCAAAATCGCAACCTGATCATGATGAAGTACTGAAAAGGTATCGTGAAAGATTCAATTCCTATGAATTGGTAGATGTGAAGGAAAGCATAGTTGAAAATAAAGAAGAAGTTGCCAAACTGTTAGGTAGTGAAAATAAAGTTGAGTCATTGCTGGAATTTATTGATAATACTTTAAAAAGTAATGGCGAAATTGAAGAAAAAGATTGGAATTATTATGTAATTCTTGATGGTTTTACTAAAGTATTTTTTGATTAATAGACTTGATAATAATTTAATAGAATACATTTGTTTAGCAACAAAAGAATAATAAGGATAAACTAGTATGGTTAAAATAATAAAATTAAGTGATAGTGACAGAGAAATGATTATTAGTGTCAAGGAGTATTTGAATGTTCATAAAGAAACAATTAAAAAACTTTGGCTGAAAGAATATTGTACAATCGATGATTTACTACAGTGGATTGATAAAACATTGGAAAAGAATGAATATGATAGTGATGTTCAGAGTAAAGATTTTCTGTATTTTGCAGATGTAAAAGATTTTTATGGTGCTTTTTTGGGTGAATATTGTCAATTCATTAAAGAACATATTTCAGATATAACATTTGAATGACATTTTGTTTGATGAGTTAGAGCTTTATGATATATTCGGAG
The DNA here is from genome assembly GCA_030525245.1 of Erysipelotrichia bacterium. GTDB lineage: Bacteria > Bacillota_I > Bacilli_A > Erysipelotrichales > Erysipelotrichaceae > UBA1783. The sequence continues at coordinate 6,946 of JAUNFB010000012.1, read as the reverse complement.
GATGAGTGCTATGGGATGGAATATGAAATATTATATGGTAATGAGTATTTATGGTGTAAGATTGTTGACTTTTACGAAAAACTATATTGAAGCTAACAGAGAAGAAATCGCAGAATTGTGGGATTTTGACGGTATGATTGATATATTGCTGAAGTTTATCGATGTGGTTTTAAAAAATAACGGTGGAGTTGAGAAAAAGTATTCGATCATACATGGAGTATATGAAAACTTTTGCAATTCTCTTATATATCCGTCAATTAAATTCTATGATTTCTGTAAAGATTTAATGTAGGTTTTATTCTTAGATCGTATTGAAAATAAAATGAACCCTAAAAGTTGAGAGTAACAGGAAGGGTTCTTTTTGTATATGTATAAAAATGTTTAAAATTAAACAAAAATGGAATATTCTTAGGTGAAATCAGAGTAAGACATTCGGTTGAAAACAATAGTAGTTGTGGTTAAAACGGAAATTTAATATGTGCGAACTTTCTTTATATGCTGATATTCATCAATTATTATAGGAGTTTTGTTTTTTGCGCCTATTTTATATCAGCCATTTTTAATTTGACCATGAAAAAATAAGTGTGTTACAATCATACTTTAGACAGTATTTTGCTAAAATAGGATTGAGGAGTGTTATAAAATGTTACAACTTAAAAATATTACCAAAACATACATAACCGGAGATTTAAGACAGGATGCTTTAAAAGATGTTACTGTCTCTTTTAGAGATTGTGAATTTGTTTCGATATTGGGACATTCTGGAAGCGGAAAGACAACCTTATTAAATATTATTGGCGGTTTAGATCAATATAGTAGCGGCGATTTAATAATTAACGGAGTAAGTACGAAGAAGTATAAGGACAGGGATTGGGATACTTATCGCAATCATGATATCGGTTTTGTCTTTCAAAGTTACAATTTGATTCCGCATCAGACAGTTTTAGCTAACGTGGAATTGGCTTTAACTTTATCGGGAGTGAATTCCGCCGAAAGAGAAAAAAGAGCGGTTGAGGCTTTGAAAAAAGTTGGTTTACAAGACCATATTTACAAAAAGCCGAATCAATTATCCGGTGGGCAGATGCAAAGAGTGGCTATTGCTCGTGCTTTGGTTAATGATCCGCATATTTTGTTGGCCGATGAACCGACAGGTGCTTTGGATTCCGAGACTTCGGTTCAAATAATGAATCTGTTAAAAGAAATCAGTCAAGATAAGTTGGTTATTATGGTAACGCATAATCCGGATTTGGCTTATCAATATTCTACCAGAATTATTAAGTTATCCGATGGTCGAATAATCGATGACAGCCAGCCTTATACGGAAACGGCTGTTCCGGAAAGCAGAGCCAAGAAAGTCAAGAATTCTTCGATGTCTTTTTTAACGGCTCTTTCTCTGAGTTTGGATAATTTGTTGACAAAAAAACTCAGGACTTTCATGACTTCTTTTGCCGGAAGTATCGGTATTATGGGTATTGCTTTGATTTTATCGGTTTCTGCCGGTTTTCAAAACTATATTGATCGGATTGAAGAAAACACCTTAACTTCTTATCCGCTGACTATTTACAGTGAGACGGCCGATGCCACGAGTGCAGTTTTGTCGATGGTTTCCGATAATCAACATAAAGAAAATAAAGGTGATATTGTTGAGGAAAAACAATATATCAGTAAAATGTTTGAAAGTATCGGGAAAAACGATTTGAAAACATTTAAATTATATTTAGAAGAACATCAACAGGAATTGGATGAGTTTTGTTCCTCGGTTGTTTACAAATACAGCATATCTCCCAACATTTACGGTATTGATGTTACCGATAAAATTGTTAAATTGAATCCCGGCAGTATGTATTCAATGATGGGATATTCATCTTCAATGGGATCATCTGGTACATTTAATGAGATGATTGATGATTATGATTTGTTAAATGAGAGTTATGATATTCTTGCCGGTCGTTGGCCGCAGACATACAATGAAATGATCATTGTTCTCAGTGAACCTAATGGTATATCGGATTTATTGGCTTATTCTTTGGGCTTGAAAGATACGGCTCAATTAAAAGAGATTATGCAGAAGGCGGCTTTGGGCGAAAAAATTAGTAACAGTGAACCGTTGAGTTTAACTTATGAGGATTTATTGAATCTGGAATTTCGTTTAATTAATCCTACTGATTTATACAGATATAATAATACATATGCTGTTTATGAGGATATGAGCGATGATTCTGCCTATTTAAGCCAAGTTTATAATAACAGCGAAGTGTTGAAAATAGTCGGAATTGTTTGCTTGAAAGATGATAATACCAGCATGGCATTATATCCGGGAGTAAACTATACCAAAGAATTGACCGCTCATGTTATGAAAATGGCTGAAGAAAGCGAAATAGTAAAAAAACAATTGTCTGATGAAACTGTCGATGTATTTTCCAACCAACCTTTTGAAAAACAGCAGGATAATGGAATCAATTTTAATGATATGATTTCTGTGGACAGTCAGATGTTGAATTCGGCTTTCAGTTTGAATACCGATGTTTCCTCAATCAATCCTGATGTTATAGCTCAATTGGTAGAAAAATACGGGAAAAAGTTGAGCGAAGGAGTAATTACCGATACTTCACTTGCTCGTAATGATTTGAATGAATTGCTACTTGATTTATGTATAGACAGTTATAAGGGTTATTGTGATTTTAGAAGAGATGAGCAAGATAAAGTTCTGTTTGATGAAAGCAGTGCTCAAGATTATGTGAACAGTTATCTTGAATCAGAACAGTTTAAATCAAAAATAGAAACAATAAATAATGAATATAACAGTGTTCAGGATATTATTTCCGATAAGTATGGTGAATTGGTTCGCTCTTTCCTGTTGACAACGATACATAATTTGAATTTTACCGTAAGTCAGGATTATGAAGTAGCATTAAGTTATGGTCAGAGCAGTGCGGAATTGTTTGTTTCCGCTACAATGAGTGATCAGCAACAAAATCAAGAATTTGATCAGTTTGCTCAATATTTGACAGCCTGTAAAATCGGAGCAACCATTGAAAACAATTCACAGGATTTAAGTAAGCAATTTACCAAAGATGTTGTTAACATTTTCGGTAAAGATTTGATAAGAGTGGATAGCGCGAAGTTGGCAGCTGCATTCAAATTTAATATGACTCAGCAGGATTTATCGCGTTTAATGGAAACGATGATGACTTCTTCGGAAACCAAAACAGCTAAAAATAATTTGTTGTCTTTAGGATATCAGGATGAAGATGAGCCGACTTATATTTCATTTTATTTCCAAGATTTCAGCTCAAAGCAAAAACTGAAAGATTTTATTGAAAATTACAATCAAAATCAGACAGAAGAAAAGAAAATATCATATACAGATATGACCGGTATTTTAATGAGTTCGGTAGAAACAATCATTAATGCGGTTACTTATGTGCTGATAGCCTTTGTTTCTATTTCCTTAGTGGTATCAACAATAATGATTGGCGTTATCACTTTAATTTCGGTAATGGAAAGAACCAAGGAAATAGGTATTTTAAGAGCGATAGGGGCATCTAAAAGAGATGTCGGTAATGTCTTTAATGCGGAAACATTTATCATCGGTTTATTATCCGGGGTAATAGGTATAGTAGGCAGTGAATTATTGTTGATACCGATCAATAAATTATTGTATCATTTAACCGATATAAAGGATTTGAAGGCAGTGTTGCCGAAAGAAAGTTGTTTGATTTTAATATTGATCAGTGTTATTTTAACATTAATTTCCGGTTTGATTCCGGCAAGTAATGCCAGCAAGAAAAATCCTGTAGAGGCCTTGCGCACAGAATAGAGGTAAAAATGGAGAAAAAAGTAGTTATTTCTGATCAAGGATTGCCCTACTTATTAAAAGGACAATTGTGGATGTATGCTAATAACTTGGCAAGTGATATCAGTGAAATTGAAAACGGTTCGGTTGTCCGCATTGTCGATGAAAGAGAAAATTATGTGGCTAAGGGTTTTATTTCCAAAGAGACACATATCTTAGTCAGAATTGCCACATTTAATGATGAAGAAGTGGATGATGATTTTCTCAAAACTAAAATGGTTCAGGCTTATCAAAAAAGGAAAAATTTGATGGGAGCTAACATTACAAATTGTCGCTTGATTTATGGAGAAGCGGATAATTTGGGCGGTGTCACCGTTGATCGCTACAATGATATTTTAGTATGTCAAATAAGCAGTTATCCGATGGAAATAAGAAAAAATAAACTGATGGATTTTCTATATAATGTATTAGTTGCCGACGGACAGGAAATCAACGGAATTTATTGGCGAAATGATTTAAAAGCTCGAGTTAAGGAGAAGTTAGATTTGTACAAGCGTTGGTATTGGCATAATGACAAAACAGATGGAAAAACGATTATAAACGAGAATGGTTTGTTGCTGAATGTGGATGTTATAAATGGCCAAAAAACCGGATATTTCTTAGATCAAAAGGACAATCGTCTACTAGTCAGAAAATTGGCGCAGGGTAGAAAAGTATTGGACTGTTATTGTCATACCGGAGCCTTTGGTTTGAATGCCGGTTTGGGCAGGGCTAAAAAGGTTGATGGAATTGATATTTCTTTGACGGCGGTGAAGTTAGCCGAAGAAAACAGCAGACTAAATAATTTGAGTGCTGTTTGTCATTTTATTCAAGATGATGTCAGCCATTATTTGGATGTTTGTCAAAAAGGCCAATATGATATGATTATTCTTGATCCTCCGGCTTTCTGCAAGTCGGCAAAAGCATTTCATAATGCATATAACGGATATAAACAATTAAATACCAAAGCTTTCAACTTATTAAAGTCCGGGGATATCTTGATCAGTTGTTCTTGTTCCCATTTTATGCCGACAGTTGAGTTCGAAAAGATGTTGAGAGAAGCTGCAGACGAAAAAAATAAAGATTTTTCGGTTATCTATAAGGGAACACAAAGTGCCGATCATCCTTTAAGCAACAGGTTGAATGAAAGTGAATATTTGAAATTCTATTGTTTAGCAATAAAATAAGGAGATTACTCGATTGTAATCTCCTTTACTTTTATTGGCTTTTGAAGAAATTTTTGTGCGTTATCTTGAAACATATCGCTGTTGGCAGAAACCCAGTACAGTTCCTCTCCCTGCTTGTTGTGATTGTCCTTGTTGTTTTTGCTGTAATATTGTACTGCCTCATTGGAAGAGGAAACTATATTGATATTTGCCGCTAATTCTTCAAAGATGGCAGTCAAAAGGGGGTAATGGGTGCAACCAAGAATTAATGTGTCAATGTTTTTCGTCAACAAATCATCTAAATAATTTTTGACCGCTTCATAAATCAATGGATCATCCTTGTCAAAGTGACCGCTTTCGATCAGTGGCACTAATTTGGGACAGTCTTTTTGAAATATATGTAAAGAATTGTCAAGATTTAATAATTCCTTTTTATAAGCATTGCTTTTGACCGCGGCTGTGGTGGCCATTATGCCGATTCTTTTGTTTTTTGTTAATTGACAGGCTTTGATGCAAGTCGGTTTAATAATGTTATAAATTGGAATATTACTTATTTCCTTTAAGTATTTTCCGGCATTGGAATCAATGGTATTACATGCAATGATGATTGCTTGTAAAGGGTATTTGTTTAAAAAGTTGATGATTCGACCGGAAAGATGCTTTATTTCTTCCGGCGACTTGTCACCATAGGGCACATTTGCGGTATCGCCGAAAAAGAGAATATTTTCTTGAGGGTATTTTTTTCGTAAAATATTCACAACGGTTAATCCACCCATTCCGGAATCAATTACACCGATATAGTTATCTTTCATAGTTCATTTACCAATTGTTTGAAATGTTCTCCGCGCTGTTCGAAACAATTGTATTGATCGAAAGAACTGGTAGTCGGAGAAAGTAGCACAGTATCTCCGTATTGGGCGAGCTCATGAGCTTTTTGGACGGCTTGTTGTAAGTTGTCAACAATTAATCCTTGATCACCGACAAGGTCCCTAACAATTCGCGGTCCGCTTTTACCATATCCAATGACTTTTTTTACACACTGCAGATGCTTTTTTAGTTCATTCATAGGTAATCCTTTTTCGAATCCGCCGACTAATAAGATGACACCTTGGGAGAATGACTTTAAGGCCGTTATGGTAGCATCGGTATTGGTGGCTTTTGAGTCGTTGTAATATTTCACCCCATTAATTTCGCGGACAAATTCCAAGCGATGTTCGACCCCTTTAAAGTTATAAATGACATTTTGAATTGTTTGATCATCGATGCCGTAAATTTTAGCTATCGTGGCAGCAACAATTATATTTTGTAAATTATGCTTTCCGACAACCTTTATTTTAGAAACATCTAACAGACTCTTATTGTTGATGTAAATGAATCCGTTCGACAAATAATTCTCCGTATTGTTTTTTTCTGTAGAGAAGTGGTTTATCAGACAATTGATCGGATATTTTTGACTGTATTGAGCAATCGTTTGATCATCATCATTGAAAAGAAAGTGGTCATTGCCGGTCATGTTCTCATAAATCCTGACTTTTGAACGATAGTAATCATCAACTGTTTTCATGATATCTAAATGGTCAGGGGCTAGATTTAAGATTGTTGCCACTTCCGGATGAAATTTATCGATATCGACAAGCTGAAAATTACTCATTTCCAAAGCGATATAATATCCGCTGTTATGTATTAGATCATTTTCTAAAACCAATTCGCATAAAGGTATGCCGATATTACCACCCAATAGGGCTTTTTCACCAAAAGCTGCTTTAAATATTTCATAAACCAAAGTAGTAGTGGTGGTTTTTCCGTTAGTACCTGTAATTGCGATAAAATGTTGTTTCCGGCTGACCAAATAGGCCAATTCTATTTCGGTAATTACCGGAATATGGCGTTGATGCAATAATTGTATTCTTTCATCACGATAATTAACACCGGGATTTTTGACTAC
>JAUNFB010000011.1 GCA_030525245.1 Erysipelotrichia bacterium | reverse complement strand
TTAAATAAAATTTAGGAAATTCTCGGTTTGAAAACTATATTTGAATATGAAAGTGAGGATAGTTTATGGCTAATAAGAGAAAAAAATTACTTTTTGTCGGTGCTATGTCGGTGCTTATCATTATTGGGTTGGTAATCGGCAGTCAAAAGAATTATATTTATAACCGTCTAAGTGATGAAGAAGTTTATGAACGCTTAAAAATATGGTTTAATCCCGAGGATGATGAAATCGAATTGTTTCAAAAATTAAACGAACAATGGTCTGGTTGGAAATTGGTTCAAGGCTATAATGGAGTTGTGAACATTGAACCGGAAACAATTGATCTGTCAAAAATAGGTGATTATGAGATAACTTATACTGTAACAGCGATTAATAACGGTGATAAAGAATTGGTTAAAGAATATAAAAAAATAATAAAAGTTGTTGAAGCTCATCCGCAAATACTTATGAAGGAAAAAAATATTGTTTTGCACCTGAATGATTATTTCGAAGAAGATGAGTGGTATTCGGTGATAAATATTATCGATTGGCAATTGATTGTGGAATGTAATGTCGACACATCTGAAATGGGGAAATATTATTTAACGGTAAAAGCGGTTAATCCTCGCACTTTGGAAACCATTCAAGATGAAATGACAATTGATGTGATTGATGAAAGTATGGAAAACAAAGACGGTTGTCGATTGCTTTGGGTTGTGGATCGAGAGGAAATTGCGGAAAAGGGACATTACGCAACAATAAATGTCGAGCAACAAGGTCATTGGCAGTGGGTTTTAATTTCTGATGAAGTAGGTCATTATGAAACAATTCATCATGAGGAAATAAGTCATATGGAATGGGACAGCGAGAAATTTTATTGGTACAGTTATTATGATGAGACAAATGAAGTGCGGTTTGTAATAGCATCTTACGAATTGGAGGAAATGGGAATGAGTCCTGCAGAGTATGGGGCAACTTTAGGCAATTGGGTTAAGGGGTTTTTAATCAAACCTGATTGGCGATATACTAACGAACACAAAGTTGTTGACCGAGAGGCTTATGATGAAGTAATTTGGGTTGTTGATAAACCGGCTGTTTGGGAAGAACAATGGATAATAGATTGCGAAGCATATAGTTACCAAGTTTGGGTTGTCGATCAACCGAAGCAACAGGAAATTGGGCATTGGGAAAACATTTGCGACTGATAATATTTAGGAAATAGTGGTATTAATTGCTAATTAATTAGTACGCATATTAAAAAGGCAAGTTTAGACTTGTCTTTTTAATTGGTAAAAATTATTTGTACTTGAATGAAGAGAGGTAAATGAATGAATAAGTTGGTCAAATGGATTCTGATAGGAATTTTTATTTGCGGTTGTTTGAATTTTAATGTAAGTGATGTTAGCGGAACCACTGACAAGCAAGGCAATACTTTAACTTTGACGGTTGAATTAAGTGCGGATTGTAAAGATTTTGTAGAGTTAGCAGGCAGTGAATTATATTCGATGGCGGGAGCAGAATACACAGTTAAGAATTCCGCTTCCGAGACTGTTGGAGTATTTGTTATAGATGAAAACGGCAAAGCATTGTTGAAAAGAACAGACAGTAATGAATTAACAGGCTTAGCCGATGATGTTTATACCGTTAATTTGACTAAGCAACCTGATGATGCGGCACTGATCGGTAAAGCAGATATGATTAAGTATGTTGAATTAAAATCATATACTCCTAAACCGACGGTTATTACTGTCAATACGGCGACGGTTTTATACGGTAAAAACAGCAGCGGAAATTATTTCAGCAATAACCAATACAAATTGTGGTCGACAACTTATGGCACCGGTGTGTTTGAATGCGGCATTGCGGAAGTTGATTCTCCTTGTCAAATAGCCGGATTCGGATCACATACCTTGGATGTTTCCGATGCGATTATTTTGGATCGAAACGGTAAAACCGTGGCTGGATATTCTAATGAATTAATCTATAAGATAATGTACTATGGCCGGAGCGGTCCGCAGCAATGGGCAGGTTTCTCCAATGGCAGATATTATAGCCCGTTTATGTCCAGAAACGGCAGTACTCAATATACCGGTGGTTATAGCGGAAAAGACGGATTGGCGGCTTTTATCACTCATGTGGCTTTATCGCGGGCTTGGGGGAAAGATAACGGTAAATGGAAATTACAGGCACCGGTGTCCGGATTTTATGATTTTTGGAATTATGTTTTAACTGCCGAAAATGTGCCGGATAATTTTATTGTTTATGCTTGGCAGCATTCGCAACAGCATAGTAATGAGCAGGACATGTTTTTCGGTTATACATTGGCAGAAACAGATTATGATAAACAGAATGTGACTATGGAATTAGAGGCGCAATTTGACCCGATTAATGTCATTTTAACTAAATCGGGGACTTCTTCAGAAAGAATCGCCGGAGCACAATTTACTGTTAAATATTACAATACAGTAATAAAAGATGTGCCTTCTGCCGAAAATATTAAACCTATGAGAACTTGGGTATTAAAAACCAATGAAAGAGGAATTTGTTGGTATGATGATAGTTACAGGGTAGGCGGTGACAAACTGTTTTACCATAAGGGCAGTAAAAGTAATATTATGATTCCGGGTACTTATGTGGTAAGCGAGACGCTTGTGCCTAAAGGTTATGCTAAAGCTGATGATTTTATGATTCGGGTGACTAAAGATGTTGCCGGAGGCATTACAATTGTTAAAGCCGATGGAGTTACACCTCTAAGTTATACTGTAGAAGCCGGATACAGTTTGACGGAGTATAAAGAGGCGTATTTAAATCTGCGAAAAACGTCGACCAATGAATTGTCAAAAATAAGCGTAAAAGGTGCTTTGTATTATGTTTATCTTGATGCCGATTGTACGCTCAGAGCAAAAATAAATAACGCTGAAGAATATGCACAATTAATTGTCGGAGAAAATAACTTGTCAAATACTATAGCTCTTGCTCCGGGTAAATATTTTATCAGGGAAGAAAGTTCTCCGTTAGGTTACTTGATTGATAAAAAAGTTGTTGAAATTGAACTGAATGAAAAGGAGACAGTGACAATAGAGACGAAAGATGAACCGATTTTGTATAAAATAGCTAAGGTTGATACTGCCGGTAATCCTGTGGAAAAAGCAATATTGGAACTATATGATGATAATGGACTCTTAGCCGAATTTGTTACTGCGACGGAACCTATTGATATATCTTCTTATTTGCGGCAGGGCAAAACATATAGAATACATGAAAAAGAAACGCCTCAAGGATATTTGACAAGTAAGGATGTCTGTTTCACTGTAGAAGCCAAAAAAGATGAGTTTGTTATTATTTATATGATTGATGAATATCAACCATCCATAAAAACTTATGCTTCATTTGCGGATGGCAGAAAAGTCAACAAATATGGTGAAAAAGAAGTCTTTGATGAAGTGATAATTGAAAAATTAACACAAAACAAAAAATATACAGTAAAAGGCTACATTTATAATGTACAAAATATAAATGAAAAACTAGCTGAATATACGGAAACTTTTGTCGCCGAAAAGGAGCAAGTTGAATTAACAGCCGAATTCAATTTTATTGCTGAAGAGGGAAATGAATATGTTGTTTTTGAATATCTTTTTGACGAACAGGGAAAATTATTGACATCTCATGCCGATATAAATGACAGAGCACAGATTATATCCTGCCCTAAAATTATTCATGTTGCACTAATAAAAAGAGATATTAATGATCAAAATAAGATTTTGAGTAACTGTGAAATTACAATTTTTGACAATAATGATGAAATTGTTCAAGATGTTTATGGTAGGCAAGCTGTGAAAACGACCGATCAAGATGGAAAGGTGGAATTCGAATTGTTTTTCAGAGAAGACGGCTATTATGCCCGAGAAACAAAAGCACCGAATGGATATAGGTTGAATAATGATAAATTTGCTTTTAAAAATAGTAATGAAATGATAACTATAGTTATAAATGATAGTCCGGTTGCCGAAACAGGAGATGTTCAAATAAATGTGTTTGTCTTGACAACGTTTATTTCTGCTTTATTTGTGGTTATTTTAATTCACAAAAGAAAAAAAGTAATAAAAAAAGCAAGTTCTTAGATGCTTGCTTTTTTGTTGTTTTTAATTCTTTTTTTCCATATTCCCGTATAATAATAAATTATTAAAATTATTGAGGTGATAATCCAAGATATCGGATAACAATATAAACTTTCAATAATATTTTTTGCCGGATAATATGTTAGCCAAATGATTCTTAAAATACAAATAAAGATTACTGTTACTAACATTGGGAAAAGTGAATCGCCGCAGGCTCTTAGTGAAGCCGATAATATTTCCACAAAAGAGAAAGATATCCATAATGGGCAGAGGAAACGGACAAATTGCATGCAGATTTCGATTACAGCCGGATCATCGGAGAATAGTAATGTTATGTATTGTCCGGTAAAGTATAATCCCCAACCTAATATTAATGAGGCAATAATATGCATGATAACGGAAGCATTGACAGCCGATTTTACTCTGTCCATTTTTCCGGCGCCATAGTTTTGCCCTACGGTGGTTAAAGCGGCTGTACCAAAAGCACCGGAAATATTCCAATAAAGGGCATCGATTTTACCGAATGCCGTATAGGCTGCCATCGTATCTGTTCCGTAACTGTTAACAGTTGATTGAATAAACAAATTGGAAATGCTGTACATAACCGATTGGATGCCCATTGGGAAACCGATAATGCAAATTTTAATTAAAAGTGCAAAATCAATAAGCCGGAAGTTGATACTGAAACCATATGAGGAATGTTTGGAAAATAACAAATAAATGACCAGAATGCACGAAACTACTTGTGAAAAGATAGTTGCTAAGGCAGCACCGGCAACATTTAAGTTTAATACTTTAACAAACAGAATGTCCAAAATGATATTGACGATGCAAGAAATAATTAAGCAATGCAATGGTGTTTTGGAATTCCCCATTGCTCTTAAAATGCTTGAACCGACATTGAAGATCATTGACGGTATGAATCCGCAAAAATAAATGCGCATATAAAGAAGAGATAAAGGGAATACTTCGTCATTTACATTAAGCATTTTTAACATTGCAGAAGCAAATAAAAACCCAAGTATCATCATAATAGCACCAGAAAAAACAGCCAAGAACATTCCCGAATTTACAGCTTTTTTTACTCCCTTCTGATCGTTTTGGCCATATAGTTGGGCAATAATGACAGTAGCCCCGGAAGTCAATCCGGTAATGAAATTAATAAGTAAGTTGATGGTGGTAGATGTTGTGCCTCCGACAGCAGCTAAGGCAACTTTTCCGCATACTTGTCCGACAACAACTGCATCAATGGTGTTATAAAGTTGTTGAAAGAAAGTTCCCAGCATTACCGGGAAGAAAAATCTTAGAATCTGTTGAGGTATTGAGCCTTCCAATAAATCTGTCGAACTATATTTTTCCATTGCACCATTATAGCATTATGTTTATAGAAAAGGAATGTATATATTTGAGAAAAAACTGAAGGAAGCGGATGAGTATCATCTTTGCTACGACATCAAAAAATGATAAGATTAACTAGGCTTAAACAAGAAATTAGCGAGGTGGTACAATGAGCAAATATGAGCCTTTGTGGATTTATGTACAAGAAAATGATCAGGACAGTTATGAATTGACTTATGATGATATATACCGAATATTAGGTTTTGAGATTGATCATTCTTTTTTGACTTGTAAGAAGGAATTGTTAACTTATGGATATGTTGTAAAGAAAATATCTTTGAAAAATAAAACAGTTACTATATGTAAAAAGGATTGAAGTTTGAATACTTCAACCCTTTTTGAATTATTAATCTTTGACGATTTCTTTAGCGTTGGTTAATAAAGTCGCAACGCTCTGTAATTCACTTGGGACAACAATCTTTGTAGCTTGTCCGTCAGCGATTTTTTCATATGTTTCCAAGCTTTTTAGTGATAAGTATTCCTTTGAAGGAGCGGCATTGTTGATTAAAGCAATACCTTTTGCTTGAGCTTCATATACTTTGTAAAGAGCTTCTGCTTTACCTTCAGCTTCTTTAATAGTAGCTTGCTTTTTAGCTTCTGCTTTCAATAAAGCTGATTCTTTTTCGGCTTCGGCTTTTAATACTGCCGATTCTTTTTCACCTTCGGCAACCAAAATTGATGAGCGTTTGTCACCTTCAGCCTTCAAAATAGATTCACGTCTTTCACGTTCGGCACGCATTTGTTTTTCCATTGCTTCTTGGATGTCGCGTGGAGGTAAAATGTTTTTAACTTCCACTCTTCTGACTTTAATTCCCCATGGATCAGTTGCTTCATCCAAAATAGAACGCATATGAGTATTGATGATATCTCTGCTGGTCAAAGTTTCATCAAGTTCCAAGTCACCAATGATATTTCTTAAAGTTGTTGCGGTTAAATTTTCAATCGCGTTAATAGGACCGACAACACCGTAGGTGTACAGTTTCGGATCGGTTATTTGGAAATAAACAACTGTATCGATTTGCATCGTAACATTATCTTTAGTAATAACCGGTTGTGGGTCAAAGTCTTTAACTATTTCTTTTAAGGTTACTTTATTGGCAATTCTGTCTACAAACGGCATTACAAAGTGTACGCCTGTTGTCCAGGTGGCATAATAAGCGCCTAATCTTTCCACAACATAGGCTTCTGCTTGCGGTACGATTCTAATTGTATAAGCTAAAACAGAAGCGACGATCGCAAATATTGCGATAAAAATAATAATTGGTCCCATAATCTTTTCCTTTCTTTTTATGAGTTTGTACTGTGATTACCGGAAGAATTTGCTGCTGATTCTTCGCTGTCAGCCATTATTCCGTCGATCACAATTGTAAGTGCGATTACAATTAAAGCATATTTTTCATTTTCAACATTGATATGGTAAGCATCTCCCCAACTGAACCATTCTTTGTTTATTTCAGCGATATTTCCATCATCTGAAGTGATGTTGAACTTATGTGAGAAATTACTTCCTTCGATTTTCCAAGCGAGATTGGTTACTTCGAATTTTCGGTAAAACGGAGAGAACTTACCGATTGTTTCGATTTTATATCCATCCGGAAATTCGATGTAATAATGCGGTAAGAAGTGAAATAATTCATGGTAGATATAGCATACTTCTTCATCTTGTAGATTATAGACATGCAGTTTTCTGCCAAAAGTGAACACTTCTCCTTTAACATAATAAATCAATTGATTGTTTTGGTCAAAAATTTCGAATTTATCGCCAAAACTTATTACTTGTTGTTTAATAAAAATTTCCATTTTTAGTCCATCTTTTTAACAATCAGCTTTGCCCCGTCGATTGCGATGATTTTTACAACAGAACTTTTGTCAATAGGTAAATTGTCGCTGCTTGCACAACTCCAAATAATACCGTTTATATTTGCCTCTCCCCAACTTGTAGCACTGATTGATTTGGTTAATACGGTAGTAGAACCGATCAGTCTGTCCGAATTGGTTGCGACAACATTTCCTCGCAGGTAATCGGTAGCAAGAGGTCTTATTAAAACCATGCTGACAATTGATATGGCAAAAAAGACGATATATTGCCATATGGCAGCGCAATCGAGAAGTGCTAATGGAATTGCGGCTATTGCTCCGATAGTAAACCAAATACATATTAGATTACCGAAAGTGAATATTTCAATAATAAATGCCCCGACGGCAATTAAGATCCATAATTTTAGCATAGAATTAATCCCCCTTTCTATTTAAGTCAACAACCAGCATATTTTCTTTGTCATCAAAAGTTGCACTGTATTTTGTATTGCTTTCCACCGGATAAATGACAACATCATTTAAAGCTTGCATCATATTTTTGTTTGCGATGCGAACATATCCGTTGCCAAAATTTATTTTAGTTAGATTTTCTGACGGATAGATGTGCAAATCAATATCATTTTTGGATATCGGTTTGATAATAAGTTCTTTTTTTTCATTATCAATGCCGATAAGGCACCATTTATATTCTTTGAAATAATTTGCGGTGCTGTTATTTAAAGTTATATAGTTTTTGTTTACGGTAACCAGCATACTGCAGGTATTTCCTTTAATCCAGTTTATCATCGTTAGCTCCTTTCAACTATATTTTAGCATTTTCTGCATTTTTTGCAAGTACTGATATTTAATGCATTTACTGAAAATAATGTTTTACATTATAAATATATAACAAATATAAAAATTCAACGAATAATATGCTAAAATAATAAAGAAATTGAGGTGTTTTATGGATTATTGTGCCGTTGTTGTTGCTGCCGGAAAATCAGAGAGATTTAAGTCATCAGTAAATAAATTGTTGTATCGTTTACCTAATGGAATACCGGTAATAGATAATGCATTAAAATTATTCAGAGAAGATAAGGACTGTAAACAAATAGTTGTTGTTACCAATAATGATACAATAACATATTTAGCTAATAACAGGGCTTGCGGTAAGGAAAGCTATTGTCAAGGAGGAAGCAGTCGGTCTGAAAGTGTATTTAACGGTTTAATGGCAGTTATGTATGATAAAGTTCTCGTTCACGATGGTGCGAGGTGCTATTTATTGAAAGAGGACTTGGAAAAATTAAAGCAAACTTTACAAACGGAAAATGGAGCAATTTTGGTACGCGATGAAACCGATACGGTTAAGAAAGTAGAAAATGGCTATATTGTTTCTACCATCGATCGTGAATGCTTGAAAAGAGCATTAACTCCGCAAGGATTTAATACCGATGATTTGCTTGCTGCTTACAAAAAAGCATTTAAAAATGACTTTAGACCGACAGATGAAGCCTCAGTGATGGAAAAGTATGGTGATATCAAAATTAAATGTGTCAACAGTCAAGGGCATAATAATAAAATTACGACATTGGAAGATATAAAGGAGATTAACTGAAAATGAATTATGAATTAAGAAGACAAAAATTAATGGAATTACTACCGGATTATTCCATTGCGGTATTATATTCCGGTGTTGCTCCTTACTCGATAGGAGATGAAAAATACCCATTCAAGGTTGAACGCAGTTTCCACTATTTTACCGGTTTGACCGAAGAAAATATGTACTTGGTACTGGTAAAGTTGAGCGAAGAAGACAGCAGAGTCTTGCTGTTTATTGAACCATATGATGAAACAATGGCTAAATGGATTGGCGGAAGAATATTACCGCAACAGGCCAGTGAGATCAGCAAAATTAAAAATGTTTGTTATGTTGACGAATTAGAAGATACTTTATTCAGATACATTAATAGTTACGGTAAGTTACAACAATTCATTCTGTGCGGCGATTTATCGAAACAAGAATTGTCACAACAGAATAAGGTTGCTGACTTGTTTAATAAGTTAAAAGGTCAAATGCCGGATTTAAGTATTATGAATATTTTTCATGAGATTTGTTCTTTAAGAATGAATAAAGATGCTGAGGAAATAGCTCTTATGCGCCAAGCTATTGCTGTGACTAAAGAAGGTATTGAAACAATGATGAGTTACGCTCATGAAAATATTTGGGAAAATGAATTGGAAGCTTATTTTGATTTCGTTTTGAAATGTCATCAATGCGACCATGCTTTTGCGACGATTTGTGCTACCGGCAAAAATGCCACGGTTTTACATTACAGTGAAAATAATCAATATGCTAAAACAGATGATTTGGTTTTATGCGATTTGGGAGCTGCCTATAAATTATATAATGCCGATATTACCAGAACTTTCCCGGTTAACGGTAAATTTACCGAAAGACAAAAACAAATATATGATATTGTCTTAAGAGCAAATAAAATGGTTGAACAGACAGCAAGACCGGGATTAACTACTAAACAATTAAATCAAAAAGTGATCGAATTCTATGAAGTTGAATTAAAGAAAATCGGTTTATTGGAAAACGGCAAGACCGTTAGAGATTATTATTGGCATGGGGTTTCGCATATGATCGGATTAGAAACTCATGATATTTCGATGATTGATTTACCGTTGCAAGTCGGATGTGTAATTTCCGATGAACCGGGATTATATTTAGAAGAAGAGGGCATCGGTATTCGTATCGAGGATGACTTATTGATTACGGAAAATGGCTGTGAGTGCTTAAGTAAAGATATCATTAAAGAAATCGCCGATATTGAACAATTTATGAGTAAATATAAACAATAAATTTAGGATAAATCCTTTTTTCGCCAAATTATTGAGAGAAAAGGATTTTTCTTGACTTTACATTGGTGAACATGTTTGGTAAAATAAATGCGTATGGGTAAATTTTTTAAAATTTATTCCTTGCCTGAAAAGGCCAATAGACCAAAAGGAGGTAGACCATGAAAAAATATGAAATCATGTATATCCTGAATTCTTCTTTGGAAGATGCGGCTCGTAAAGAAACCATGGAGACTTTGAATGCTATTGTTACTAACGGTAACGGTACAATCGAAAAAGTTGATGAATGGGGCATGAAAGAGTTCGCTTATAAGATCGAAGACATGACTAAAGGATATTATGTAGTATTGACTGTTACTGCAAACAATGATATCGTTAGCGAATTTGACCGTATTTGTCGTATTAATGCTAATGTTGTCCGTCATATGATTGTCAAGAGAGATTAATTGGTGGACATTAATGATTAATCGAGTAATTTTAGTGGGTCGTTTGACTCAGGAACCGCAAATGCGTAAAACGACAACCGGCAGATCGGTATGTTCTTTCACTTTAGCTGTAAGCAGAGTTAAAAGACAAAATTCACCGGCTAACACACCAGATGCTGATTTTATCAGCTGTGTTGCTTGGGAAAAAACTGCCGAATTAATTTGTAATTATTTGCATAAAGGTTCGCAAATCGGTGTAGAAGGTAGACTGCAAACAAGAAATTATGATGATCCTAATATACCGAACAGAAAAGTGTACGTTACGGAAGTATTGTGTGAAAATATCACATTCTTAGAAAGTAAGGGTACCAGCGATAATCGTCAGTCAAATGCTGCAAATAATAGCAGTAATTCATATTATCCTGACGATAGTTATGATGATATGGTAGATACACCGACATTAAAAATTTCCAGTGATGATTTACCATTCTAGAAAGGAATAAAATGGCTTTTAATAAAAAACAAAGACCTAGCAGAAAAAAGGTTTGTTATTTTACCAAGAATAAGATCGAATATATTGATTATACCGATGTTGAGTTATTGAAAAAGTTTATTTCACCAAACGGTAAAATTATTCCACGTCGTGTAACAGGCACAAGTGCTAAATATCAACGTATGTTGGCAGTAGCAATCAAACGTGCTCGTCAAATGGCTTTATTACCATACGTAGTAGACTAATTCAAGATTGAAGTCCCATCTGATTGGGACTTTTTTATGAATAAAGTAATCGCTAGTTCGATTATATATTAGAATATGGTTTCTGTCTTTGGAAATAAAACAAAAAGAAGATTATGGTCACCAATGGTAATCCATAATCTTTTTGTATTGTTTTTCCGTAAAAATCGCATTGTTTAAAGGTAAATTAGTAAGAGCAGAAAGCTTAGTAATAAACTCAGATTTAACAGCTAAATTGAGATACTTGTTTCCGACTTTAGCTGCAGTATAATTTCTAAAGAAGTTAAATAATTGTTGAAAAGAATCTTCATCATTTAATTCATATATCTGTAATAACCTTACAAGTACTGTGACTAAATAACAGATAAGAAAATATCCATGTACCGTGGCTTCGGTTTTGAGAAATACAGGCCTTGCATCTAACTCAGATTTCATAATTCTAAAACTCTCTTCTATTCTCCATAAGTTGTGGTATGTGCTGTATATATCCTCTTCACTTAACTTAATCTCGGAAGTGACTATAAGATTGTATCCACATAATTTCTTAGCTTTCGATAAGCACAAATTATATTCTTTGTCTTCTTTAAACTCTATTTGATACCTATTTCTTTATCAATGAAAGAACAGTTGAAATAATCTATACATCCTTATTTACCCTAATTTTTATCTACTTTTAATTCATTTTAATATTATTTTCCTTAAATAAATCCTATTTCCAATTTTTATGGTGAGAAACTTTAAAGACGGGTATGTAAAATTTATTAATTATTTTATATTGATATTTTTGTTTTCTTGTATGGTATAATATATTTGCAGAAACAATGAAAGGGGTTAAATGCGAATGGAACCCGGAATATAATTTTTCATTTATTCGTAAGATATGTGGCAATAACATCTTTGCAAATTAAGAAAGGAATTATGTAAGACGAGAAAATGCAAAGAAGAATGTGGAAACTCGCAAAAATTATATGAAGAAGACAATATCTGTTTTATTAACTTTTATAATTGTTATTTTGAATTTTATACCTGTACATGCATCAGATTCTTTTGAAAAAAGCATCAAAGAGTATGAGTATAGATGCTATTTATCTTCTCCAATACCATATACTTCCAAAAAATTTGATGATTTACTAATTAGCGATAATATTACACAATTTGTTTTTTTCTTTAAGGGATATGAAGAATATACGATTGGGGTGTGCTCATCTAATAAATTTACTAGAGATTACTTGATTCAGCAATTAAATCTTAACATCGCGCAAGTTAATGATGAAATTGCAAATCAGTCAGAAAACAAAACAAATTCATGCAATAATAATTTGAAAAAACTTGAAATAAACGATTTAGAATTAATTTATTTTGAATTTGTGGAAGAACATGATTTAAATGAAACATACGAAAATAAGGAGTTTAAAGAAAATATTGATGGTGAAATATATTGTTTAAATGCTTTTGCTGAAGAAAACATTAGTGAGAGATATAGTAAAAGTAAATATGAAGAAAGTATTTCAAAAGCTAACAATGAATTGTTAAAATTGCCAATAAATTATTGTTATCATAAAACCGTTTCTGGTAGAGAAATGTATCACGATGGATTTAGTAACACTGACTCATACTGTAGTACTAATTTAAGTTCTCCACATAAAGGAGATGGAAATAGGCGCTACTCTTCCGGTCATAATTGGCTACCGACAAGAATACATGTTGGATTCGAAAGCAATGTGTCTCCAGGATATAATAAAACAAAGTTGTACTTTATGTATAATTCTGAAAATTATCGTAATTTAAATTCTGATTCGAATGAAGCATTAGAATTAGAAGTCGTTTTCTTCAATTATTATAATAATCCAGTTAGCAGACGTGGAAGAGCTTATCAATATGCTATAAATTGTTCATGGAATTCAAACATGGGAAGTAGTGCTTATTTAGATACTAATTTTGGGGATATTGAATATGAGGTCCATATGTGTGTTGGATGTAGTGATACATCTACATTAAGCCAAAACTCATTACATTATTGGACGATAAACAGTGTGGCCGATGCTCATACGGATAGTTATCCAAATGATGGAAAATTTCATATTGTATGTCAAAGAAGTTATAGATATTTAGGTTCAGGGGCATGGCACGTTTATGGAGAGGAGCACGAACAATTATGGTATCCTTTATTGACAGAAACATTGGATTGGTACGAAAATAGTGCATATTATTATGCAGATACAGGTACATCGATTTATTATTACAATGGGGAGGATCCGGTATGGTAAAGCGATTTATTATAGTTGTATGTATTACCTTATGCTTGGCCAGCTGTAATAAAAATGAGCAGTATCAAGCTAAATATGATGTTAAGAACGAAGGAATCAATGATTTTATCTTCAGTGAAGTATCAGATGAAAGTGAGTATGAAATTGCCGATATCAGAAACGAAACAGTTGAAGTGAAGGATTTTGACAACAAAGAGTATCAAGGAGAAAAAATAAAAGCACCCTTTAGAACATATCATCAAGAATTTATCGATAACGATAAAAAATATTATGTCGTGAAAATCACACTTTATAATGATTATCCTAATGATAAATATCTAGACAACTATGAAGTAGTGAAAAACGGAATATTAACCGATGATATTAATTATATTGAATTCGATAATAAAACTTTATTGATTGTCGATGATAAATTTTCTACAGTTAGCGTTCGTTATAACGGCGATGCTATCGATTACCATTTTGATGAGAAGTTTTTTGCTTTGTGGCTTAATACCGGTTATAACATTAAATTTACGGAGAACAGTGTCGACTAAAAAAGGCATAAGATAGGAAATTGCATCTTATGCCACTTTATTTTAAAAGGTTCTTTGTCAGTTGTTCATCACTTTCGTCAAATTGTAATTCGATTTGTTGATACTTATCAAAAAAATACTGGCTGTATTTTAAACAATCATCTGTTCTTTGTTCGGTTGATAAACCAGTCATTTTTAAATCTTGGTAGTAATAACGCACAGCAATAACGGTTTGAAATAATAAATTATAATTATAAGAGGTGTTTTTTTGCAGATGTATTTCCTTCTTATTGGAAATATATAATGCCTGGAAACCGTTATTGTTTTCTTTGTATAATATTTTGGGACGTAATATTTTTAAATCCGTACATATTTGCTTAATAAAGTCGTTAATGTTCATAACATTATTATAACAATATCGATATTCGTTGTAAATTTCACACGTTTTACAAAAATATAGTTTATGTTTATAATAAAGTATGGGCAATTTTAATGAAGCGGAGGAATTTTATGCGTCGAAACGGTGTTAACAGTATTACATACGGGGCTTTGTTTGTTTCTCTTGTGGGAGTATTGGTATATATTAATCGCTTAACAGCAAACCTTATTGATATCTATTTTTTCTGGATTATTCCGATTGTTATAGTTGTATATCGTTGCAAATTTGATTTTAGAGATACACTTCTGACTTGTTTTGCGATGTTACTATTGACAATTGTATTGGCAGGGCTGATTTCAACAAGTACTTTCTATGTGTCGGCTTCAATAGTTGCCGGTGTTACTTACGGACAAGGATTGATGAAAGGTAGGAGTGCAGCATTTTTAATCGGTTCGGTTATTGCTGTATCTTTGGTTGTAATGTTTTTAACATCATTCGTTTTCGCAAGTTTTTTTGGATATAATTTGACAGAAGAAATTGTTCTTCTGCGAAATGTTATTCAAGACTATGCCGGCAAAGTGGGAGAGATTGATGGCCAATTATCTCAAATTGTTCTTAAAACCTTTTCTGAAAATATGCTGTGGATGATCATTATTTTGTCTTGTGTGGTCACGAGCATTTTAGAGGGTAT
This sequence comes from Erysipelotrichia bacterium, assembly GCA_030525245.1. Lineage (GTDB taxonomy): Bacteria > Bacillota_I > Bacilli_A > Erysipelotrichales > Erysipelotrichaceae > UBA1783. The sequence continues at coordinate 20,848 of JAUNFB010000011.1, read as the reverse complement.
TTTAGTTCATCTTTTGACTTATATATTTTTGAGAAAATTAAAAATGGCGGTTCTTCCTCCGGTAAAACCTTTAAGTGAGGTGTATTGTCCCAAGTGGTTAAAAGTTTTTGTTTTTGCGGCACTTTTTGCTTCATTGGCGGCTAAAATCAGCGGGGTAGATAATTATAATTTTATTATTCTTCCTGTACAATCAATTGCTTTGGTTATTTGTTTCTTTTTCGGATATATTTGTCTGGCCACTTTTTTGGCACTCAGAACCGGACAGAATAAGAGAAGGAAATTCGGCGCGAGTTTGCTGATATGCCTTTTCTGTTTGTTCTTTTCGCCTATCGTTGTGGGGATAGGTTTGTTTGATATTTTTTCCGGTGTTAGGAAAAAAACTATTGAGAGGATAAAGAAAAATGTTCAACAACAAAACGGATAGGCTGAAGTTATATGTTACGGCTATTTTCCTGGTGGAAATTGTTGTCGTATTGATTTTTGAATTTATTTTGAAAATAGAATATGGTTTCTTAATCTATATATATTTGTTTGTTTTTTTAGTGCAGTTGATATATATTTTCTTTTTCTATGATTTGGACAAAAAACAAAGGACAATTGATATCAACCGTATTTTAGGTAATGATGCTAAACAAGCTTTAGAATATGGTAAGGTCGGAATCATTATTTATGATGATGAGTACATGGTTACGTGGGTTAGTGATTTTTTGGAAAATGATAACAAAAAGATGATGGGTGAAAAAATCACTAAGATTATCCCAGGTGTGGAAAATTTAATTAAAGGTATTGAAGAAAATATTCTTGTTCACCAAAACAATAAAATATATAGATATAGTAAGAGTGATGATGAACAGGCTATACTGGTACAGGATGTTACCGAATTGGAAACAGTTAAAAAGAACTATGCCGATCAGCAATTGGTTTTGGGTCTTATCAGTTTGGATAACTATGATGAAACGATACAAAACGAGGATGAACAAAGAATTGCGCTTATCAATACCAATATTCGTCAAACAGTAGTTACTTGGGTGATTAATAATGGCGGTTTGGTTCGCCGAATTCGCAGTGACCGTTTATTTGTGGTTATTGATCGACAACATTTTAATAAGATGGTCGAAAGCAATTTTTCAATTTTGCAGGATGTTAAAAACGAAGCTAAAAAATTAAATGTAGATATTACTTGTAGCATGTGTTTCGGTTACGGGTATTTGGATTTTGATGAATTTGACAGTACTTTAAACAATTTATTTGAATTAGTACTATCACGTGGCGGTGATCAGGTTGCAGTTAAACAATATGACAAGGAAGTAGTCTTTTATGGAACAAGCAGTGAAGCCAGCGAAAAAGTATCTAAAGTAAGAGCAAGAGTAATGGCTAACGGATTACAGCAGTTGATTGCTTCCAGTTCTAAAGTAATAATTGTCGGTCATAAAGATGCAGATTTAGATTGCTTCGGGGCGGCTTTAGCTGTGAGCAAAATAGCATCCGCTTGTGAAAAAACAAGCTATATCGTTTTTAATGATATAGATATTGAACCTGTAACGGAAAGAGTTTATAACGGTTCAATTATGGAATTGATGCATGATCATATTTTCATTAATGAGGAAGAAAGCTTGTCATTATTGGATGAAGATACATTGGTGGTAGTTGTTGATCATCACAGTGCCGATTTAACCAGTTGTCCGCAGTTAGTTAAGCAAGCCGGACGAATTGCGATAATCGATCATCACCGTAAAAAAAGTGAAACCAATATTGCGGCAATGATGATTTATAATGAGCCTGCCGCTTCTTCTACAGTCGAATTATTGTGCGAACTGATTCAATATCAAAATAAAGATATTGAACTTACGGAATTGGAAGCGACTATTATGTATGCCGGATTGTTAGTTGATACGGATAATTTGCGCAATCGTTGTAGTGCTCGTTCTTTTGAAGTATGCGCTTATTTGAAAAAAGAAAAAGCAAATATTTCTTTGGCAAACGATTGGTTGAAAGAAGATTTGACAGACTTTATTAATAAATCCAACATCACTAAATATATGATGATTTTATCGGGGAATATTGTGGTGAGTGCAGTTCCCAAAAATGTCGGAAGTTTAACTCGAACTTCTCTGGCCCAAGGAGCAAATTATATTTGTACGGTAAAAGATATTGAGGCTGCATTTGTCATCGGACAAATTGACAGTAATAATGTTGCTGTTTCGGCACGCAGCAACGGGAAAGTAAATGTTCAAATTATTTTGGAAAAAATGGGCGGTGGCGGTCATTTTAACGCTGCCGGGTTACAGCGAAGCAATACGACGGTTGCGGCAGTTAAAGATGAATTGTTAAAAGCAATAACAGATTATCAAATGCAAGGAGGAATAAAAAAGGATGAAAGTAATTTTATTGACTGATGTCAAAAATGTCGGGAAAAAAGATGAAGTGAAAGAAGTTGCGGATGGTTACGGACGTAATTATTTAATTAAAAATAAATTGGCGGTTGCGGCCAGCAGCAAGGCTATGGATGTTTTACATCAACAACAAGCTCAACAAAAAGCCGAATATGAGCATAAAAAGGCAGAGGCAGAGAAACTGAAAACAGAAATTGAAAAAGTTGCTTTGACTTTTGCGTTAAAAGCCGGAAAAGATGGTAAACTATTCGGAAGTGTTTCTACTTCGAAAATTTGTGAAGAGTTAGCTAAAAAATATCAGATAAATGTGGACAAGAGAAAATTTATCGATAATGATAATATTACCAAATTGGGATCGTATAAACTGAAAGTAGAATTATTTAGGGAAGTAATAGCTGAAGTAAAAGTAAATGTAGTTAATTTATAGGAGGATTAGGTTATGCCGGCAAATGTACCTGCAAGTATTGAAGCGGAACAAGCTTTATTGGGCTCAATGTTTTTATATCCTCAAACCATAGAATTGGCTTTTGATGAAGATTTACAGCCGAGTGATTTTTTTAACAAAGAGAACAGACAGATTTATCAGGTTATTTTGGAATTACGCAAAGAAAACAAACCGATAGATGTCAATATGGTTATTACCCGTTTGACCGACTTGCAGCAATTGGATGCTGTCGGTGGGGCGGAGTACATACTGCATTTAACCGATGTGGCTATTAGCGGCAGTAACAGCGAATATTATTTGTCCAATATTAAGGAGAAATCTTTATTGCGCAAATTGATTGAGGTTTGTGAAAATATTCGAGTTAAATGTTATGAGGGGCAATATGCTCCTTTAGATGTATTAAATGAAGCGGAAAGTCTGGTTACCAAAATCAGTCGCGAAAGAAAAACCGGTGAATTTGTGAACAGTAAAGATGCTTTCGCGGAAGTAATTCAACGGATCAATTATTTGCAGACGCATCAGGAGATAACCGGTGTACCTTCTGGTTACACTTATCTTGATCAGGTAACCAATGGTTTTCAAAACAGTGATTTAATTATTATTGCCGCTCGTCCGTCTGTCGGTAAAACAGCTTTTGCTCTTAATATTGCGGTTAATGCGGCAACCAGAGCGGACAAGACAATTGCTGTATTTTCTTTGGAAATGCCGGTTATTCAGTTGGCGATGAGAATGTTGGCGGCTAAGGCATCGGTAGAATCTGATAAATTGCGTACCGGTAAGTATATTACAAATCAAGATTGGGCTAAGATTGATGAAGCGATCGACAAATTGGGAAAAGCAAATATTTATATGGATGATTCTTCATCTACTAAAATAAACGATATATTTGCCAAGTGTCGAAAATTGAAACAAGAAAACGGCTTGGATATGATTATCATCGATTATTTGCAGTTGGTTACTCCTTCCGTTAATCGAGGTGATAACCGTCAGCAGGAAGTTGCGGAAATTTCTCGTGCTTTAAAGCAGTTGGCCAGAGAGTTAAATGTTCCGGTAATTGCTCTTTCACAATTAAATCGTTCGGTAGAAAGAGGAGAAAGAGGAAAATATCCGCAATTGTCGGATTTGAGAGAATCAGGTGCGATAGAGCAGGATGCTGATATTGTAATGTTTTTACATCGGGATAATGAAAAAAATCAAAATGAGGATGGAACAAGAAAAGATATACAGGATATTAAAGTAATTATTGCTAAACACCGTAATGGTGGATTGGCTAATATTGATCTGGCATTCGATTCGAAATTTAATGCTTTTTATACTAAACAGTATTCAGGAGATGAAAATGAAGAGACAGAGTAAATTGGTTTTAATAATTATTTCGGTTGTTTTGGCAGTAGCAATCAGTTATCTTTTTCCAAGCAATGTCGGTAAAAGTTTGACTGTTGATAATGTAAAAATAAGCGAAGAGAAATCTTATGTGGACCAGAAAATAATTTCTGTTACTTTGAAACCGGAAAGAATTACCAAAGTATATTATCGTGGAACCTTAGTCGGTATTTTGCATGATACAAATTTATTGACTCAAACTATTAAATCGGAAAAAGAAAAACTAAATGGTACGGCTTTTGAGGGCTACAATGTTTCTTTGGATCAAGACATTTATACTATAACAGAGAATTCATTTTGGAATTATGAGAATAAAGATGGACAAATCATTCGTTATTTGATTGATAATGATATGTTTGTTATTAAAGCGTTTGAAATAGACATCTGCTTAGATGATGATATTAAAGATACGATCTATGTTAAATCTTTAGATGATTTTAAGGAAGCTTTACAAAAATTTGTTTTGTGTTTTACCGATCAGGATACTTATGTTAAATTATCCAATCACGAAGAAATAATTGATTTAAGTACTTATGGAACGCAAGATGTTAATGTTTATATTGAAGAAGTAATTAAAGCTAAGGAAACCGGTGCTAATGTGGATGAAGTTTATACAGATGTTGAAAGCATTTTTAAATACCTTTGTTATGGCAAAGACTATGAATTAGAGTATTATACGGTTCCTGACTATGAAACGGTTCAAGGAGCAGCCTCTAAAAATGCTTTGACAGCTACGCAGTTGATTGCGATTAATGATAATTTATATGATATAAATCAACCGTTGGTTAAGGGACAAAAATTAAATATTACTTATTTTAATTCGCCGATAAATGTAGTTGTTGAACAACAAAGATATGTTAAGGAGGTTACATATCCTTCGGATTCAACCTATACTTTTGATGAAAAACTTAAAGTAGGAGAAGTGGTAGAAGATATTGCCCCGGCTACCGGGTACAATGATGCGCTGTATACCGATATTTATGTTAACGGAGTAATTTCCGGTTATCGTCAAGAAATGGTGAAAGTTGTTGTAGAACCGACTATCGGCAGTTATCGTTTCAACAATGCGGCCGTAGACAATAGAGGTATTTTCTTCTCTTTGCCATGCTATAATGCTTATATTTATTGCGATTTTTACGGTTATTCGGGACATCACGGAGTAGATTTTATCAATTTATATGATCCATACGGAGAAGTACTTGCATGTTGCGATGCAACAATTATCGAAAGGGCTTATAACTCATCTATGGGAAATTATTACTATGTGGATTGCGGTAAAGGCATTATAATGCGTTATTTGCATATGAATGTTCCGGGCTTTTATCCTGTCGGAACGGAAATAGTTCGTGGACAAGTAATCGGACAAATTGGTAATACCGGCATCGGTTCCGGACCGCACATCGATGTCGGCGTATATATTGATGGTCAACTTGTAGATCCGTGTACAGTTTTACCTTGTGATCAGGCCGGTAGAAGATAATGCATTTCACGATTTTGGCAAGCGGTTCAAAAGGAAATTGCACTCTCATCAACAGTAAGAATACGCAAATAATTCTTGACTGCGGTAGCAGCAAACATTATTTGACAGCTTGCTTTGAACAATTGAATTTTGATTATTCTAAAGCGGACGGATTGCTTATCACCCACAATCATAGCGATCATATCAGTCAATTAAAAATGTTTAAGGATTTAAAAATATATTCTCCGGTAACTTTTGACGATATAGCGGTATCTCTGGTTAAACCGATGGAAGTATTTAAGGTTAAAGATTTAACAATTTTACCTATTCCATTAAGCCATGATTGCGAATTAACGGTTGGTTATATTATTTATGACGGTGATGAAACTTTGGTTTATTTGACCGATTCGGGTTATGTTTCGCAAAATAATGTTGAACTGATTAAGCATGCCGATTATTACATTATAGAAAGTAATCATGATCCGCAGATGTTGATGCAGACAAAACGCCCTTTATACACAAAGAGAAGGATTTTATCGGATAACGGACATTTATCTAATGAGGACAGTGCCTTGGTAATGAGCAGGTGTATAGGAGAATGTACCAAAGAAATAATTTTGGCACATATCTCCGAACAGGCCAATACTTATCAACTGGCATATGATACGATGTTAGATGTTTTGCGCCAAAAAAATATAGATACTGATAGATTGTTTATCAAAGCTGTTAAGCAGTTTGAAGTTTTTGACAGCAATATTGGTTTGAAAGAGAATGAATGATCGTTCTCTTTTTTTGTGATAATTGCTCGTGTTATAATATTTTTAAGGAGTGAGATTTGTGAAGAAAACTACAATCGTATTAATGATTTTTCTCTTATTATTAACCGGGTGTTTACGCAAAATTGAACCTTTAGATCAGCAAGATTTAAAAGTTTATCTCTATGGTAGGGATGATTTTATTGTGGATAACCAGTTAAGCGGAGATTATAAGATCTTGAATTCGGATGGCAACAAATTGCAAGTCGAATACAGCGGTGAAAATACTTTGTTAAAGTACCGAGCTATATATACAGTTGAAAATGAGATAAAGGAACGGAAATGGCAAATTGTTTCATTTGTGATTGAAAATCGTGATGTACAATTGCAGGACATTTCTGCCGATTTGATAGAATTGGTTAAAAAAAGTGATGAAAAGATCAACAATGAAGAAGTAGAAGGAAATTTTCAAATCAAGCAACTTAAATTGGTGGAAAATAAAGTCCTTTTCAGCATGACATTTACCGCCAAAGATCAAAAATATCAAGCCTACTTTGAAGGATCGGTAAAGAATGAGAATAATAAAATGGTAATTGAACGGATTATAGAGAGAATTGTTGAAAAGGAAGAGACTTCAGAATCCGCAAATGAACCCGGTGAGTTTGATGACAAGGATGAAACGATTCAATATGCCGGTGACAGTAAGTTGATTTATGATTATTATGCAGATAAAAATTTTTCGGTTGAGGGAATAGAAAATGTACAATCGGTAGGTAATAATATCCAAGCAACCGTTAAAGTCAGCGATTTATGGCAATATTTAAAAGAAGTATATGTAATTGAGGTGCAGTTTAAAAAGAACGGTACAGATATAAAACTTGTTGATGAAAATATTGTTTCCGATGAAATAAAATCGCGTTTAACAGGCAAATATGTAAATCAAGACAGAATATTAATCAGTGAAAAGAATCGTTCTTATATTATTTTTAATGAGGATTTCAGTTTTACTTTGGTTGAAAACAGTATTGTCGGATTTGAAACTTTAGAAGAATTCTATGCGATTTCTTACAGTACTTTAACCTTGAAAAACAGAAAACTGCAGTTTGAAGGATATCGGAACAATGATGAAACATTTGTATTTGAAATTAATTCTTTACAGGAAGTAACTAGCTTATCCAACATAATTACAACCAGAAAAGGTGATAAATTTGTTAAAATTGAACAATAAGTCTAAGGCTTTGTAATTACTTTTAAATATTTGTGCTATACTTTTTTAACGGAGGGACTCTTTTATGACAGATGTAATTGTGGTAGGCGGCGGACATGCCGGCTGTGAAGCAGCGCTAGCAACTTCAAGAATGGGATTAGAAACTATTTTATTTTCTTTAGATAAAAATTGGATTGCTTCAATGCCTTGTAATCCTTCGGTCGGAGGACCGGCAAAGGGAGTTGTAGTCAGAGAGATTGACGCTTTAGGTGGTCAGATGGGGAAAACTGCTGATGCCACGGCTTTACAGTTCAAAATGTTAAATACAACAAAAGGACCGGGAGTAAGAAGTTTAAGAGTTCAATCGGATAAAATAGCATATAAAAAATATATGCAATCTGTTTTGGAAAAACAGCAGAATTTGACAGTTAAAGAAGCGGTTGTTGAAAAAATATTGGTTGTTAACGGCAAGGTCAAAGGCGTACAATTGGAAAACGGAGAAGAAGTATTCTGCAAATGCTTGATATTGACAACGGGAACTTATATGAGCAGTAAAGTAATGGTTTCCGATCATATCACTTATGAGGGCCCGGATCACCAAAAAACCACAAAGAACCTGTCACAATCTTTACGAGATAATGGTTTTAGAACTTTTCGGCTGAAAACAGGTACTCCGGCAAGAATACAAACAGCTTCAATTGATTTTTCCCAGGCACAATTGGAACCGGGAAATGATGAAGCGGAGGCCTTTTCCTATGAGACGGAAAGAATTGCTCAAATAAAACAACAAATACCTTGTTATTTGATTTATACTCAACCGTTAACACATAAAATAATCAAAGAAAATTTACAACGATCGAGCATGTATTCCGGTGTTGTCGAAGGGGTTGGACCGCGTTATTGTCCATCAATCGAAGATAAGATTGTTCGCTTTGCGGATAAAGAAAGGCATCAGATCTTTTTGGAACCGGAATCCTTATCTCTGGATACAACTTATGTCCAAGGGTTTTCCACCAGTATGCCTTATGATGTGCAGGATCAAATGCTGCGTTCTTTACCGGGATTTAAGAATTGCGTGATTGAAAAATATGCCTATGCTATAGAATATGATGCCATTGACCCCTTACAATTAAAACCGACATTAGAAACAAAAATAGTCGAAAATCTGTTTACTGCCGGACAGATTAACGGAACAAGCGGTTATGAAGAAGCAGCCGGACAAGGTCTTATTGCCGGAATCAATGCTGCTGCTAAGATAAAGGGTTTGAAACAATTGATATTAAGAAGGGATGAGGCTTATATTGGAGTCATGATTGATGATTTGGTAACCAAAGGTACCAAAGAGCCTTATCGTTTGTTGACCAGTCGTGCCGAATATCGTTTATTGTTGCGTCATGACAATGCTGATCAGAGATTAACAGATTACGGATATTATTATGGTCTCATAAAACCAGAGCGTTATGCTAAATTCAAAAATAAATTAGTGCAACTACAGCAATTGAAACAAGTATTACAAGAGAATAAGGTGACAGTAGATGATGAATTGAGTCAATACTTATTGTCTAAAGGATATAAAGAGAGTAAAGGAACATTAAATTGTTACGAATTGGTTAAAAGACCGAATGTTGAAAGCAAATATATTTTAAAATTGATTGGGCAGGAAGCAGATGAAAGAATTGCCCGTCAATTAGATATTGAAATAAAATATGAAGGATATATTGCGAAAGCACGAAGAGAGGCAATTAATCTCATCAGAACCGAAAAGCAGCAGTTACCTGCGGATTTGGATTATAACGAAATTGAACACCTATCTTTGGAAGCCAAGCAGAAACTTAATTTAGTCAAACCTTTGACTATCGGACAAGCATCCAGAATAAGCGGTGTAAATCCGGCGGATATAATTACCATTCAAATTTATTTGAAACAGGAGAAGAAACAGTAAAGTTATAATCGCACTGAAATTAAATAGGAACGGATATACTGCGTTTATAATTGATAAATTACTTAAATAAAAGGAAAGGAGACTGAAGATGCTTTCTTTTACTTGTGATTATTTAGAAGGTGCTCATCCGGAAATACTGAAAAAATTGAGTCAGACAAATTTGGAGCAGACTGTCGGTTACGGAGAGGATGACTATTGTCTATCTGCCAAAGAGAAAATTAAAAAAGCAATTGATAATCCCAATGCTGATATCTATTTTTTGTGCGGAGGTACACAAACTAATCAAATAGCAATTGCCGGTTTATTAAAACCATATGAAGGTGTTATTTGTGCCGACAGCGGGCATATCAATGTGCACGAAGCCGGGGCGATCGAATATTGCGGACATAAAGTTTTGGCGATTCCGCAACACGATGGGAAAATAAACAGTACAGATTTACAAGAATATTTGAGTCAGTTTTATGCTGATGACAATCAACAACATATGGTCTATCCCGGAATGGTTTATATATCTTATCCGACAGAATATGGCACACTATATAGCCGAAGAGAATTAGAAGATATTTATGCACTATGCAAAAAATATGATTTGACTTTTTATATTGATGGGGCAAGACTGGGATATGGTGTTGTTCGCGGTGAAAACAGTCTAAAAGATATTGCTCATTTATGCGATGTCTTTTATATCGGCGGAACCAAAATCGGAGCACTTTTTGGGGAAGCATTGATTTTTTGTAATAACAATACACCAAAACATTTTACTACAGTTATCAAACAGCACGGCGCATTACTGGCAAAGGGCAGAATGCTAGGAATTCAGTTTGATTGTCTTTTTCAAGACGACTTATATATAGAAATATGTCAACGAGCTGATGAAATGGCAGATGAAATAAGAAGGGCTTTTAAAAGTAAAAATTATCGTTTGGTATATGAGAATTGTACTAATCAAGTTTTTGTGTTGATGTCTAAAACGCAAATAGAGAGATTAAAAACCAAAGTTGATTTTGCGGTTTGGGACAAATATGACGAGGATACTTATATTACGCGTTTTGTCAGCAGTTGGGCAACTACATTACAAAATGTTGAAATTTTACGCTCTCTCATTTAAAAATTAAGAAATATAATAAAAACGGAGAAAAAATATGCAAGTTGATGATTATGTTAAAATAAACAATACATCGTTTTACGACAGGGTAATTAAATTGGAAAATGATTATGCCTGGCTAGAATACGCGGGGAAATTTGCTTTGAGTAAATTGACGGTAATTCCTCCCAAAAAGGTAACTAAAAATGATTTGCGCAACTATTTTCGAATGAATAAATTTTATTTCAAAGAAGTAAAAGATGAGCTTTTAAAGGAAAATTTTATTTGTTCAGATACATTTTTACCGTCAAAGGAAGATTTGATTGCTTTGTTAATCAACTTGAAAATAAAAAATGTTTTGGTTGTAGATTATTTTTCTTGGGTTAGAGATATTAATTTTACTTTCAAAGATAATTATTTGCCTTATCAGGATATTTCCGATAATGAATTGGATAAAGTTTTATTGATGACTGACGGTGATTTGTTTGCTTATGTTTTTTCGCGGATTCATGATGGTGTTGATGATGCCGAGGATATGGAATTTGTCAGTGATCTTGTCGATTTGAATGAATTGATTTCTTTGATCAGCTTGCATATAAAAAACGAAAACAGTTCTGTTCGCGAATATGCCGATTGCGAAAAGGAAATCTATTTATCATATATTGATGATCAGGACATTTTAGCAGAAATAACTCCTCAACAGCAAGAATTATATAAACAATTTGCTTTGGATTTGGTTCAAAAGGAAAACAAAATCGGATTGGAGACTTGTGCTTATGCCTATTATGGTGGTAATGCTGTTTTTGAGTGCGATTGGCTGAAAGCAAGAGATTTATTGGAAAAATTATATCATAAGTATGGCTTGGCAGCTTATGCGAACAGTTTGGGCTATATTTATTATTACGGCCGAGCAAATAATGGAATTGCGCAAGATGATTTAGCTTTCCGCTATTTTTCTATCGGTGCCGCTGCCGGTATTTATGAGTCTGTTTATCATCAAGCCGATATGTTTTACTATGGACGGGGAGTAACGGAGAATAAAGTGCAGGCAATTTCGACATACTTTAATTTGTACGAGGAAAATAAAAAGATTTTCTCCGACGAATTCTTTGATTGCAAATTTGCGGATATCGCTTTGCGATTGGGGACAGTATTTATGTCTAAAAATGATCCGAATTATGAAATCGCCTATTTTTATCTTTTACAGGCAGAATTTGCGATCAAAAAGAGAAGGGAAATCGCAAATTTCTATGGAGATGACAGAGTTGAAGAAAAAATCATCCAGGCAATTACTAATTGCCGAAAAAAATTAGGCTTGAAATCTCAAATGAAATTAGTTCAGCCTACGCCGATATATATAAGGGACTTATTTGATAATAATAATCGTATTCGCTTGCGTTTAAGGCAATTAAAGAATAACCGCTTGAAAATGGAATTTGAGACGATTGCCGACAGTGATGGCAAAGCGGATAAGCACTTATTTACTTTTGTTCCTTTCAATAAATGTTTATTAAGTGATAAAATAGTGATTTATGCGGAAAATGTAAATATCTGTTCGGATAAGACGGAATATGTGATTACTAATTACATTTGTGATGAAAATACTGTCCGTTTCTTCTTTTTCGAAACATTGGTATTGGAAATAGAAGCTGCCGATTATGTTATTTATAATCGTTAGGGCTAATCAAATGTATTAATAAGACTGCTGTGTTAAAATGAGAAAGAAATCAGTATAGGACACAGGAGGAAATGAAAATGAATGATAGTCCATTGTTTAATTTGACTTATGGCATGTTTGTGCTGACTTCTCAATATAATAAAAGGGATAACGGGTGCATTGTCGATACTTTAATTCAGGTTGCGGATAAAAAGGTTGCTGTAACGGTTAATAAAATGAATTTGACTCATGATTATATTCAAAAAAGTCATATCTTCAATGCATCCATATTGACTGTGGAAGCTCAATATTCGCTATTTCAACATTGGGGATTTAATTCCGGTCGGAATGTCGATAAAACAGTAGGAATTGATTATAAACGGAGCACGAATGGTTTAATTTATTTGATTGACAGCAGCAATGCTTATATCAGTGCCAAAGTGAGACAAGAGATAGATTTGGGTACCCATACAATGTTTATTGCCGATATGGTTGCCGGTGAAGTGTTGTCTTCAATACCATCGATGAGCTATGCTTATTATCAAGAATATGTAAAGAAAAGCGAAGCGAATAAAGGTTGGATATGTACGGTATGCGGGTATGTTTATGATAAAGAGGAATTAAATGCTGATTTTATTTGTCCGATTTGTAAACATCCGGCTGCCGATTTTATAAAAAGATAGAAAGGAAAAAGTATGAATAAGTATCAGGGAACAAAAACAGAAAAGAATTTACAAACTGCTTTTGCAGGTGAGTCGGAAGCCAGAAATAAATACACTTATTTTGCTTCTGCTGCTAAAAAGGAAGGTTACGAACAGATTGCGGCACTTTTTTTAAAAACTGCTGAAAACGAAAAAGAGCATGCTAAAATGTGGCTTAAAGAATTGGAGGGTATCGGTAATACTGCCGAAAATTTAACTCAAGCTGCGGCCGGAGAAAATTACGAGTGGACCGATATGTATGATCGCTTTGCTAAAGAAGCCGATGAAGAAGGATTTCCTCAGTTAGCGAAAAAATTCCGCATGGTAGGAGAAATTGAAAAACACCACGAAGAAAGATATAGAGCGTTGCTTAGAAATGTCGAAACTAAGAAAGTTTTTGAAAAAGCCGAAATAACAGTTTGGGAATGTCGTAATTGCGGTCATATCGTTGTCGGTAAGAAAGCACCGGGTGTATGTCCTGTTTGTGCGCATCCGCAAAGTTATTTTGAAGTAAATGCTCAAAATTATTAAGTAAAAAGAGATATTAACTTTTTATTAGTTAATATATATGTATAAATGTTAAAATATAATTGGGTGAAACAGATATGGAAGATATTGAACAAATTTGTTGCCAAATTATCTCCGCCGGAGGCACGGCGAGAAGTGTCTGTATAGAAGCGATATATTTGGCTAAAGAGGGAAAGATCCAAGAAGCTAAACAGCATTTTCAACTTGCCGAGCAATATTTTAGTCAAGGACAAAAAATTCATTTTGATCTGTTGAAACGGGAAGCCGAAGGCAATAATATCCCTTTTAAGTTATTACTTTTGCATGCGGAAAGTATGTTAATGACTGTCGATGATATGAAGATTATGGCAGAGGAATTTATTTCTGTTTATGAAAAGTTGCTGAACAAATGATATGGAAAAAAATGAGATAAAACAAGAAAGTAAATTAGTGCAACTTTTACTTTTAATGGGTGAAAATTATATTCAATGCGGTGCGGAAATATGGCGCGTTGAAGATATGATTAATCGGATCGGTTATGCTTATGGGGCTCAGGAAGTAAATGCTTTTGTCATTACTTCCAGTATAGTTTTGACAATTTGTTATGCTGATGGGCATATTGAAACTCAAACCAAAAGAATAAAGCGTCTAAGCAATACCGATTTGAATAAATTGGAACAGCTTAATGGTTTAAGCAGGAAGATATGTCAAAAAAAAATACCGCTTGAACAGTTTGAAAAAGAACTGCTGTCTATATTGACGGTTAAAGAAAATCGAAAAGAATTATTATTGGGAAATATTCTGGCTTCCGGAGCTTTTGCGATGTTTTTCGGTGGGAATATTATTGATGTACTGTTGGCTGCTCTTGTCGGCATCGCGATATATTATTTACAAATATATGTTGAACCTATTTGCATGAATTCGATTGTATTCAAGTTTATTGCTTCTTTGCTTACCGGGGCCATTATTTCGGTTTTATCGGCATTAGTAGTTAATTCGCATCGCGATGTAATAATGATCGGTAATATTATGTTGCTGATTCCCGGCGTAATGTTTACCAATTCTTTAAGGGATGCATTATTAGGAGATACCCTGTCCGGTACATTGAGATTTATCGAGGCTGCTTTATTGGCATCCGCCGTTGTTGCGGGATTTATCACAGCTTTGTTTCTTGTCGGGAGGTTTATAAATGTCTGATTACATTGTAAAGTTGATCGGTTCTTTTTTCGGTAGCATCGGTTTCGGATTGATTTTTCATGGGAAGGGGAAAAATATCTTAATTGCCTCTATCGGTGCGCTGATCGGTATTTCCGGATATATGTTTTGTACCGATTATGTGCATTTGAGCGTTTTTATCAGTGCTTTAATCGCCGGATTTATTTGCGATATTTATTCAGAGATAATGGCTAGGATATTAAAAGCTCCTTCAACCGCTTTTTTCTTGATTACAATAATTCCTTTAATTCCGGGAAGTACATTATATTATTGTATTGACAAAATTGTTGCTCAAGACAGGGAATTGGCTTTGCAATATGGCGTACAAACATTTTTAACAGCATTGGGTATTTGTGTGGGAATGAGTATTGCCTGGGCAATATGCGATTTAATCAGAAAAATGCACTTAAAAGTAAAGTGATAATGTTGTTTGTTATTGTAGTTTTATTTGTCGGTTGCAATTGGTATAATAATTTAATGCGAGGTTAATGTTATGTCATATGTTATAGAAATTATCAAAACAGTTATCTTAGGCATTGTTCAGGGAATTACGGAATATTTACCTATCTCATCTACCGGACATATGTTATTGATAAATGAGTTTTTACACTTAAAGTTTTCCGCTGATTTTGTAAATACATTTATGGTTGTCATTCAACTGGGATCTATTATGGCTGTAGTTGTTTTGTATTTTTCAAGATTATGGCCTTTTGATTTCAAAAATAAAACGGCTAAAGAAAGAAAAAGCATTTGGATCTTATGGTCGAAAATACTCGTCGGTTGTGTTCCGGCAGCTATAGTCGGATTTTTGTTAGATGATATTATTGATGGTTATTTGCGCACACCGACAGTAATTGCGATTGCCTTAATTGTTTACGGTATAATGTTTATTATTATTGAAAATAGTCACATAAAAGTAACAATGAATAAAGTTGAAGATATTGATTATATCACGGCTGCTAATATCGGATTATTTCAAATGTTAGCTTTGATTCCCGGTACAAGTCGCAGCGGTTCAACGGTAATGGGAGGAAGATTGTTAGGTGTATCTAAAGAAGCCGTATCGGAATTTTCTTTCTTTATGGCTGTGCCGGTTATGGCGGGGGCAACCTTGTTGAAATTATTAAAGTGCGGTTTTGCTTTTGGAGCATTTGAATGGATTATTTTGTTAATCGGTACAGTGGTTGCTTTTATTGTATCGGTGTTATCTATAAAATTCTTGATGAATTACATTAAGAAACATGATTTCAAAATATTTGGCTATTACCGCATAATTTTGGGTGTATTAGTATTGTTGTATTTTTGGGTAATCAAGTAATATGTTAAGAAGATATATTAGACAAATGTTTGTAGCGGCATTGTATGCGGTAGTTACATTAATTATTCCGGGAGCTTCTTTCGGAATATTACAGTTCAGAGTCAGTGAAGCAATGATGCTATTAGCTATGGCGGATTTTGATTATATTTACGGTTTAACATGCGGATGTATTTTAGCCAATTTAATCGGAGTTATTACCGGCATTAATCCTGTCGGTATAATGGATATTATTTTTGGCAGTTGTGCGACTTTTATAAGTGCGGTACTGATGCATCGCTTCGCTGAAAGAAAGTTGTGGAAGATACCGGCTTTAAGCATGCTGATGCCGGTAGTGTGCAACGGAGTTATTGTCGGCATGGAGTTGGCGCTGATTTATAACAGTAAGGATATTTTAAATTATTGGTTGATTTATGGCTCATCTGTGGCTTTAGGAGAATTTGTGGTGATGTTTCCGATAGGTATACCTTTGTATTTAGCATTGAAGGAAAGAATTAAAAATGATTGATAATGATTACTTTTGGAAAGAAATGCGTCAATTGCTTTCCGACGATGAATATGCTCAATTTGTTATCGACACCGAAAAAGAAATGTGTAAGTCTTTAAGAGTGAACACGCATAAAACTACTGCCGATTTCTTAAAAAAATATTTACCATTGGGACAGCAAAGCAATTTTGATGTCAATACTTATCTTTTAAACAGCGATGATAAATTAGGAAAACATCCCTTTCATCTTGCCGGTATGTATTATTTACAAGAACCTTCAGCCACTACGGCTGTTAATGCCTTAGATGTGCAAAAAGATGATATCATTTTGGATTTATGCGCCGCCCCGGGAGGTAAAAGTACACAAATATTGAATCGATTATCGGATAAGGGATTTTTAATCAGTAATGAATATGATAAAAAAAGAGCTAATATATTGCTTAATAATTTGGAAAGATGGGGATATGATAATTACTTGTTGATCAATACGACTGCCGAGAATTTATGTTCGCAAATCGAAGGATGTTGCGATAAAGTTTTGGTTGACGCACCTTGTTCCGGTGCCAGCATGTTCAAAAAATATCCCGAATCGATAAAGGAATATACTCCTAAAAATGTTTTGTCCTGTCAAAAAAGACAATTGGATATTTTAGATCAGGCTTATAGAGCCTTAAAACAAAACGGTATATTGGTTTATTCTACTTGTACTTATAATCTTACGGAGAATGAAGAGACAATAAAAGTCTTTTGTCTAAAACATCCGGATATGGAATTGATTGATACCGGATTATGTTGCGGACAAGCCGGATATGATGAAAAAGGTTATACCCGTCGTGTTTTTCCTTTTAATGGCGGTGAAGGTCATTTTGTTGCTAAGATGCGAAAAAGCGGTGAACAGAAAAAGAAAAAATTAAAAACAGTTAATTTTTCATCAGATAAAATTATCGATAAATTTATAAAAGAAAATTATAACGGAGATTTAAATTATACAATAATTAATGATCGTATTTATTGTTCCAATTATCCTTTAATTCAATTAAGCGGTAATGTATATCGTTGCGGTGTTTTATTGGGAGAAATAATAAAAAACAGGATTGAACCTGCTCATCATTTCTTTATTACTTATAAGGATTTTCGAAATATCTATAATATTATCGATGAAAATATGCTGAAGTTGTTCTTGAACGGGCAGTCATTACCGATTAACGGTTATTCCGGTTATGTTCAAATTCGATATTTGGATGTTCCGATCGGTTTTGGAAAAGCCGATGGAAAGCAAATTAAAAATCATTTGCCTAAAGGATTGCGAGTTCCTCTAACATCTTTTTAACTTCAAACAGGTCATTCTTAATAATTACCTGTTTTTTCATTTCTTCTGTCGGTTCCAGTATGTCCGGAACCATGCAGGCAATTGCCTGAGCATTAAGAGCCGCTCTGATACCGTTATAAGAATCTTCTATTACTAAACAATCCTGAATGTTTTGTTTTATTTCTTGGGCGGCTAACAGAAATATTTGCGGATTCGGTTTGGAATGAGTAACCATATCTCCGGTTATGACATGGGTAAACGGAACATCTATTCCGTTTCCGTTAAAAGAGGCTTGCACCTTTCTTTTTTCGGCACTGGTAGCTAAGGCGATGGGAAAATTAATGCTGTTTAAAGCATTGATCAGTTCTATAGCTCCTTTTTTGAAAGGAATCATTCCTTGTTGTAATTCGGTGATTATTTCCTCGGAAAACTCGCTTAACAGATTGTGGGATAGCTGTTCATTTTTAGTTAATGAATTGAAATACTCTATTGCCTGATAATGATTTATCCCCAAAAGAGGAAGATAAATTTCATCGCTGTAAGGAAGTTGATGTTTTTTTAATATTTCCTGCATAATTCTTTTGGCGGCTGTTTCCGAATCGGTAATAATACCGTCCATGTCAAAAATAATACCTTTAATTTTCATAAGATCACCATAAATAATATAACATAAAATACTGGCAGCTAAAACATAATTCGATTATACTATACCTAGAAAGGTGGGTATTTTTATGAATAAAACAATTGAAGATATTATCAGTCGCCGCAGTATCAAAAAATATAATTCCAAGCCTGTAAGTTTGGAAGACTTACAAACTATAGTAAAGGCCGGAGAATATGCACCAAGTGGCAGAAATAAGCAATCGGCTATTATGTTGGTGGTTCAAAATGAGGAGCTTTTGGAAAAATTGCGCCGTTTGAATCAAACTTCGGTGGGTCAGCCTTATACAGGTGACAATTTTTATGGAGCTAAAACCGTGATAGTGGTATTGGCGGATAAAAATGTTGCTACTCATGTTTATGATGGATCTTTGGTTATGGCTAATTTGATGTTGGCTGCTCATTCTTTGGGCATTTCTTCTTGTTGGATACATCGAGCAAAAGAAACTTTTGAAACTGCAGAAGGGAAACAAATATTAAAAGATTTACATATTGAAGGTGATTATGAAGGCATCGGCAATTGTATTTTGGGTTATACCGATCAAATTGTCAGTGCTAAGGATAGAAAAGAAAAATATGCGAGGTATATTTTGTGATCAAATTATTCGTTACCGATATTGATAACACTCTTTACAGTAGCGAGTTGAAAATCATACCTGAAGAGAACATTCTTGCTTTAAAGAGATTAATAAAAAAAGGTGTTAAGATTTGTTTGGCATCTTCACGCGTTTATTCAGGCTGCACACAATTGGCTCAACAATTGAACTTGCAGGAGAATGGCGGTTATATTATAGCGCTAGGCGGCTCTTTTGTTGTTCGCTGTAAGGATAATAAAGTGTTGGTTAATCGATATCTTGATTCTCAACAGGTTAAACAAATGTACTTGTTGGCTCAAAAAATGGACATCGGTTTTAATGTTGTTCAGGATAAATACAACATAACCACTAAATATTCGAATATTATCAATTATGACTTTGAAAATGTAGGAATGGATTGTATAGTTGCTCATGATGTCTTCCGTTATGTTAAAGAACCTGTTTACAAACTTTCTTTTTCCAAAGATGAAGGCGATATAAATGCTTTTTTAAAAGTATTACGGAATAATTATGCTGATGATTTTTATTTCAGTATTCCACAGGATTATACGGTTGATGTCGGCTTGAAAAATATCAATAAATTAACCGGTATACAGGCTGTAATAAGTGATTTGGGAATAAATTTAAACGAAGTGGCCGCAATCGGCGATAACGGTAACGACATACCTATGCTGGAAGCGGCAGGTATAAGCGGTTGTGTTGCTAACGGTTCAGATGAGGCAAAAAAGGCAGCCGGTTATGTTGTCGGCAGTTGTTCGGATAGCGGAGTGGCTCAATTTATAAAGGAAAGAGTATTAGATGATTAAAGCAATTTTTTTTGATATTGATGATACATTGATTAAATATGGTAAAGATAAGGTAGAAGAATCGGCATTAACGGCTATAAATGAAGCTAAAAAAAATGAAATTAAGATCATAGTAGCTACCGGAAGAGGCTATTCTTTTATGCATCAAGATGTCAAAGACAGAGTAAAAGCCGACTATTATATTACGGTTAACGGCTCTTGCATCAATGATGTTAATGGCAATACTGTGGAAAGTTACCCTTTTGATTTAGAAACAACCAACAGGCTTATTGATTTATTGTCGGAAAGAGATTATCCGTTTGGATTTAAGTTCGCTCAAAGTTTCCAAATTTATAACCGATATGAGGATTTTATTGCCCAATATTGTAATAAAGCCATTCCGGCAAGCAAATTAATTGATAATACGGGAAAAAGAGATTATCACTTACAAAACGGTTTGCCTCTTGATTGTTTTATATATTCACCAAATAAGGAAATGCTCAATTTTGCGGACAGTTTTCCTCAATTGCAGTTTTTGGGAGTCTATGGTGATGGCAGCGAATGTTGGTTAAAAACTGTCAATAAAGGCAAAAGTATAAAAAGACTTACTGAAATTATTGGCATTTCATTAGAAGAATGCATGGCATTCGGGGATGCGCTAAATGATCTGGAAATGTTGTGTGAATGTAAAATCGGAGTAGCAATGGGTAATGGCAAGGAAGAAGTTAAACAACGAGCTGATTATGTTACCGATGATATAGAACATGATGGCATCTATAATGCGATGAAACATTTTAATATTATATAATGAATAAAAGGACAGCATGGATATATTTAAATCAACTGCTGTCTTTTTGTTTGGAACGCAGTCTCATAAAAGTCTCAAGTTTGTTTCAAAAATGTCTTCGTTGGTAGAAAAACTGCCTAAATCCTTTATAATAGTATTCA
>JAUNFB010000117.1 GCA_030525245.1 Erysipelotrichia bacterium | reverse complement strand
AATAAACCTGTATTTATAACCAAGAACGGACACGGTGACGCAGTTATTTTAAGCATGGAAAGTTATGATAATCTTTGTAGTAAATATGAACTTTACAGATTAATAGATGAAGGCATTAAAGATGTTTCAACGGGCGCTGTAATGCCTTACGAAGATGCTATTAAAGAAATTACGGGTGAGGAGCTTTAATTTGTAATGTATAAAGTTTTAATATCTAAAGCTGCCAAAAGGGATTTAAAAAGCGCGTTCGAATATATAAAATACACTTTAAAAAATCCTGTAAGTGCTAAAAATTTAATCACATCTTCAAGGTCAGCATTTAAATCTTTAGAAAATATGCCGGAAAGGCAGCCGATAGTTAAAGACGAATATTTATCAAAATTTGAAATTAGAATTTTGCCTATAAGGAATTATCTTGCTTTTTACAACATAAAAGGCAAAGCGGTAACAATTATTAGATTTCTTTATTCAAAAATAGATTGGCAAAAATTTTTAAAATAGTGCCTTAGGGTGCTATTTTATTTTCTTTAGAATAAGATTGTTATTAACTTCGCCCAAGATAATGTCGCCGTCTACAAACCGAATATATCTGATAATATTATTAAATTGCTCTGCTGAATCTGCGTCTAAGTTATTTATAAGTTCCGTTAAATTGCTAAACTGATAAGTAAATCTTCATTTGTCTGTATAAACTGAGTTGTGACATTACTTTTGTATGTTTCAAAGTCTGTAATTTTCGTGTAAAGCTCGGAAACTTGCGACATTATAACTGAAGCATTTTGCTCGAATGCAGAACCGTTTTCGATTGTTTCGTTAGCTATGTCTGTAATGCTACCGCTATTTATATATCCACGCTCAATTCTATCAACACGGGTGATAATATTATCCGTGTTTTTCTTGTTTTCCAAGACTTTATCCGTAAAAGTTAGAGATGATTTATTAAGCTCGATTGTTGTAGCTTGCGGATTTTTCATATCAACAGATATTTTTTGCAAAAGGTATAAATCATCAATTCCGTGCGGACTACTATAACAACGGATATATTGCCCAATTGTAAAAGCACCAATCTGTTCGTTTGTAAGCTTTAAATCAATGGCTTTTATTGTAATTTCATTTTTGAATTTTACGCTGCCGGAAAGGCAAGAAAGGGCTTTACTTTGCAGATTTTCAGGTTTTGTCACATCTTCCCATTTAACCACTTCATAAATGGCTCCGTAAGTTTTCGCAAGTGTAGTGTTTAAAATATGGTCGCCAGTTTTTATACTTCCTTCTGATGAAGTTCCGTCCGGCAGACTTCCGATTGTCAAATATTCATCTGTTTGGTTTCCGTCAGAATCCGCAATTCTTGCTCCAAGTGGGATAATTCCCGTATTTATGTCTGCACCGCTGATTTCTTCTGTCAAATCAATGAGATTTGCACCAAATTCTATTTTTTGTGTGCAAACGAGCTTATTTCCTGTTTTCATGCTGTCAGATGTAAAATCTTCAAGATAATCAAGATAGTTAATGCCGTTTTCATCACGGATAACTAAATATCCTCCGTAGCTTTTAAGAAGCCTTGAAGTTATAACTTCCCAAGAACTTAAATATTCAATGCTTGAACGTGCAAGGTAATTATTTGGGTCTTTGACAGTTACATTTCCAAGCTGTATTTTTTGAAAATCTTTAGCTTGTGCATTATGGCAAGTCAAAACCCAATTTAAAAAATATTCTATTACATTGTCGCTCTCATAATCTAAACTTGAAAACCGGTCATCATTTGGAAAATCAAAAGGTCTAATAACGGAATCCAGTAAAAAGGCGAGGATTCCCTCGCAAGTTATCTTTTTCTCATTATGGAATCCAAGCTCCGAAT
>JAUNFB010000047.1 GCA_030525245.1 Erysipelotrichia bacterium | reverse complement strand
ATTTGAACCTGCGACCCCCTGGTCCCAAACCAGGTGCACTACCAAGCTGTGCTACATCCCGTATACTGACTGTATGGCCACGCTCAATTATGATAGCATACCTGCGAAAAGTCTTCAATACTTTTTTGTAAATTTCGTTAAGGTTTTTTGAAAAACCGCATTAATTGGGTTAATTAATCTTTAATCATTCGAATTAATCTTTTATTTATTTGTTATTTAGGATAAAATATACGCGGTGATCAAAATGAAAGTGGGAATAGTATCTTTAGGTTGTTGTAAAAATTTAGTTGATACCCAAAATGCTTTGTCTTTTTTGAAAGCATCCGGGCATACTTTTGTTGATAATCCGGCTGAAGCCGATGCAATAATCGTTAATACTTGCGGTTTTATCAATGATGCCAAACAGGAATCAATCAACACGATTTTGCAGATGGCTGAATATAAAAAAGAAAAATTGCAATATTTAATTGTGATGGGGTGTTTGGTCCAAAGGTATAAAGCGGATTTGGAAAAAGAACTTCCGGAGGTGGATTGCTTTATTGCTATTGATGAATATAAAAACTTACCGGAGATCTTCAATAAAATATTAAAGAGTAAAACTCAATATAAGTGTGAAACGATCATTGCGACTTATCCGCATACGGCTTATTTGAAAATTGCTGACGGTTGCTCCAATCGTTGTGCTTATTGTGCCATTCCTTTGATTCGTAAAGATTATCGCTCTGTTCCGATGGAGGACTTGTTGAAGCAGGCCAAAGAATTAGAGAAAATGAATGTTAAGGAATTAAATTTAATTGCGCAGGATACTACCAGATACGGAATTGATTTATATGGCAAATTGTGTTTGGCTGATTTACTGACTGAGTTAAACAAGATGAATTTTACTTGGATTAGAATTTTGTATATGTATCCTGATGAAATAACCGATGAATTGTTGGATACGATGAGCAAATTGGATAAAGTTGTACCTTATTTTGACATTCCTGTTCAGCACAGCAGCGATAGGTTATTAAAGTTGATGAATCGCCGCGGTAATAAGCAACATATTCTTTCAGTTATCCAAAAAATCAGAGAAAAGTTCGAAGATCCAATATTAAGAACGACAATTATTGTCGGCTTCCCGACAGAAACCGATGCTGATTTTGCAGAATTGTTGGATTTTGTTAAAGAAGTTAAATGGGATAGATTGGGCGCATTTACTTATTCTTTAGAAGAAGATACACCTTCTTATACGATGGAACCGAAGGTCAGTGAGGAAACTGCTCAAAAACGCCTGGCTGAATTGATGAAGTTGCAAGAAAAAATCGCTAAAGAAAATAATCAACGCTTTGTCGGTCAAACTCTTAAAGTTGTTGTGGAAACGCAAGACAGCATTCAAAGTGATCGCTATGAGGGTAGGGCAGCTCAGCATGCACCCGATGATATTGACGGACATGTCCGTTTTAACAGTCAACAGTCTTTAAATATTGGTGATTTTGTTGATGTTACAATTACATCGGCTGACAGCTATGATTTGTTTGGTCAAACAGAATAAATCTGTTAAAATAAAAAGGAAAGAGGAAAAATATGGAAAATTTAGAAAAAGTAGCTAACAATATGCGCAAAAATATTCTTAAAATGATTCACAATGCCAATAGCGGACATCCTGGCGGATCATTGAGTTGTACAGATATTTTAGCGGCATTATATTTTAATGTTATGAATATCAATAAAGAAAATTTGCACGATCAAGAAAGAGATAAGTTTGTTTTATCTAAAGGTCATGCTTCACCGGCATTATATGCTGTGTTAAAAGAAAAAGGTTTTATTACCGAAGAAGATCTGATGACTTTCCGTTTGATCAATTCTAATCTGCAAGGACATCCGAACATGCGCGAATGCCCGGGAGTAGATATGTCAACCGGTTCATTGGGTCAGGGCTTAAGCGTAGCTGTAGGAATGTCTTTGGCAAATAAATTGGATAAAAATTCTTTCAGAACTTATGTTGTTTGCGGTGACGGCGAATTGCAGGAAGGTCAGATATGGGAAGCCGCTATGTCGGCAGCTCATTTTGGCTTGGATAATTTGTTATTGGTTGTCGACCATAATAAGTTACAAATCGATGGCTTTAATAAAGATGTAATGAATGTTGAACCTATCGGGGCAAAATTCCAAGCATTCGGTTGGGAAACAATAGGTTGTGATGGCCATGATATCGAAGCAATTACAGCGGCAGCTGAATATGCTAAAACTGTCAAAGGAAAACCTACCGTAATTATTGCGGAAACAATCAAAGGAAAAGGGGTAAGCTTTATGGAAAATCAGGCAGGTTGGCATGGTAAAGCCCCTAATGATGAAGAACTTGCTTTAGCATTAAAAGAATTGGGAGGTAACGACTAATGGGTAAAATAGCAACCAGAGAAGCATATGGAAAAGCATTAGCCGCATTGGCTTTGGAAAATGAAAACGTTGTGGCTGTTGATGCTGACTTAGCCGGTTCAACCAAAACAATCGAATTAAAAAAAGTTGCACCGGAAAGACATTTTGATGTCGGTATTGCGGAAGCAAATATGATCGGTGTATCGGCAGGATTATCTTGTAACGGTAAAATTCCATTCTGTTCGACATTTGCGGTATTTGCCAGCGGTAGAGCTTATGATCAGGTAAGAAACAGTGTTGGATATGGACATCTTAATGTGAAAATATGTGCAACTCATGCCGGATTAACAGTAGGTGAAGATGGAGCAACACATCAAGCTTTAGAGGATATTGCTTTGATGAGAGCAATTCCGGGTATGACAGTAATTCAACCTTGCGACGGCAGAGAAACAACCGAATGTATTAAAGCTGTTGCTGAATACGAAGGACCTGTTTATGTAAGATTGGGCAGAAGTGCTGTTGAAGATGTTAATACTAGCGATGATTATCATTTTGAAATCGGCAAAGGTGTATTGATTCACCAAGGTGAACAGGATATATTAATGATCGCAACCGGTATGATGGTTCAGGAAAGCTTGAAAGCTATTGCCGAATTGCAAAAACAGGGCATTAATCCGACATTGATTAATATTCATACAATAAAACCGTTAGATGAAGAAATGATTCTTCAATACGCTCAAAATGCTAAGTATGTTGTTACATTGGAAGAACATAATGTCATCGGTGGTTTAGGCGGAGCTGTCAGTGAATGTTTATCTAAACATTGTCCGCGTAAACAATTGTTTATCGGAACGCAAGATACTTTCGGTGAGAGCGGCAAACCGGCATTGTTATTAGAAAAATATGGCTTAAGCGCTAATAAGATTGTCGAAAAAGTATTGGAAAATTGTAAATAAAAAAGCAAGGGACATCCCTTGTTTTTTATTTACAGAAGTCTTATTTTATTCCTAAAAAATTAAAGATTTCTTCTTTACGATCTTCCATGTCTTGGTAGCCTAATTTGTACATTTCTTCCAATTGTTCTTCACTGCCTGAAAATCTACCGACACCACAATCTTTACTCGGTCTGATCAAAATTGCTTTTCCTTCTTTTTCCAAATCGTATACCATTTGCATTTCATGATAATATGTATCGACACGGTTGTCTAAAGTAGCTAACATTTTTTTGTATTTATGATAAACCAATTTCAACAGAGTGGTCAGAAAGAAGCCGTTAGGTTTACGCACATAATTTTTATCTTTAGTAACAATTACAATATTTTTTTGATGACCTGTAGCGATACTTCTTTCAATTGATACCATTGTTCTGATACCGCCGTCTAAATATTTTTCCCCGTTAATGGTGGTCATTTTCCCGGTTAGAGGCAAGACACAACTGGCTTTGATAATTTGTCCTTTATCATCATATTGATCTTTATTAAAATATTGCAATTCCTGTTTATCCATATTATACAAGCCGATTTCCATGTCTTGTTCACTGGATTTTATGTCTTTTAAAGTTTCTTGATAAAAAGGCTCCAGATATTTAGCGCATAAATGGCCGTATCCAACGATTCCGCCTTCTTTAAACAGCGGTGAAAGACCGATGACTCCTTTATCTTTAATGCCTTTTAGCGCAATATTTTTCATTTCAGCAATCCTTCCGCCGGCATAGAAAAATCCATAAGCCGACGCAGCCGAAATTGTTACCGAATAATTTATTTTGATGCCGTTATCGTATAACCAATTTAGAGCTCCGGCTGTATAACAACCTCTAAATCCTCCGCCTTCCAAAACCAAACCTACATTTTTGTCCATACAAAACAAACTCCTTTTTTTAAAATATTTTAAAATTTTATAACTTATAAATCAAGCCGATATATTTTCTTTGTTCTTTCACTGAAATATAAAGGATGCCATCTCGGTACTTCCACTGTGGCTATATAGCGGGCTTGCAATTTTTGAATAGTTTTTTCCGATGCAATATTTTCCGGTGAACAGGTGATCAATAAATAGTCCATATTAATCATTTTGGCGATTTTTATCAGTAAAACACTTGCTTTGTAAGCGTAATTGTTACCGCGATATTTTTCATTTATTCGATAACCGATGTTACCATAATAATTCATTTCGGCACTGTGGGCGGTTCTTAAGTCACAATAGCCTATTTTACGCTTGGCTGAATTTAAATATATTGTATAAATAAGTTGATCGTGATTGAAATGAGACAATATTAATGTTATCTCATCATTATTGATCTTTTTAATTTGAAGATAATTGGTCATTTTTTTGTGTTTTCTAATTCAATTCCGACAACCGTGGTGGTATTTAATTTCAAAATTATTTTTTCAATAGTGGAATCTCTTGTCTCGATGATTGTCTCTTCAGATGTTTTCGGACTTTCACCAGATGTCACAGTAAAGCCGATTTTGTTTCCTAGAGAAATACTAGTTGATAATAAATATTTGATAATCTTTTTGTTTTCAAAAGTAGGAGTGGTAGTAATATTAACATTCATAAAAATTCCTCCCTTCTTAATTTGTAAGGTGATTTTATTGTTAATAAAATTATAACATGAGTTTTAAAGTTATTTTTCGCTCAGACGATGCTAATTGTTTAATAGATAACGCATGATAGCTGTTGCTTCAATTGGATCTATATAGATTTTTAATAGTTTTTCGATTTTGGCCAGAAAATTTAATATTATTTTCATTTCTTTTGGGTATAGGGATTTAAAATTATCAAAATCGGTAGATTTTATGTAATCATGGTCAGCCCAACGGTTCAAAGCGATAAAAACATGACAAGTTAAACCGACAGTTTCGAGACTGTCTGATTGCTTTAAGCCTATATCTTTAAATTGTTCAAGCATTTCATGAATATAAACTGTTATTTCCGCAAATACTAAACCGATATTTTGATTTTCTTTTTGAGATAAATCCTGCAAGTAAGAGTGATTCTTGTGCTCAATAGTTGTCGAGGTTCCATCGCTGTGATTAGGTAATAAAGAATTTAATTTTACCATATCATCATAATCGAGTAATGGGGAAACAACAATGGATGGTTTTCGGATGTTTTCCGGCAGTTTTATTGTACTGATGATAATATCGATATCAGCTAAATCTGTTGAATTGGTTTGTAGATCAAAATATGAACTCATATTGACAATTTCGATAGCCGGGAAATTGTTTTTAATTTTAGTGGAGAGCAGTTTGGTAGCTCCGACACCGCTGTTACAAACCAATAGTGCTTTGATGTTTTTGCGATGTTTAGCCTTTTCTAAATAATTAAGGAAATACAATGTAATATAGCTTACTTCATTTTCATCTATTTTTAAAGGATAGTTGTCCATAAACACCTTGGTTATGTTAGTAACATTATTGAAGACATCACTGAACCGCTTTTTGATTTTATTAAGCAAAGGGTTGCGGTTGTCTAAATGAGCATTCATTCTGTTGATAGTATAATATAAATGCATCATTAAATTTTTTTCTAAATCATTGGCGTCTTCTAAAAGCATCGGATAGTAATGCAGGCTTTCTTGCACCATCACGTGCACTGCTTTTTCCAAATTGTCGGAAGTATCGTAAGATTTTCTCAACAATGAAGTTGAATCCGTATATTTTAATAAAGCAGTTTTTAACAGAGAAATATAACCGTTATTTAATTTTGTGCTTAATTTTTTGTTTAAATAGATAACTAAGTTGGAAACATTGGGATTTATCAAAACGATCTCAGTGGTTTTTTGCAGGTAATCTTCTTCGTTTGGATTATACAGATTGTTTAATTTGATGAGATAAGCAAATATGATGACCAAACTATCATGATTTGTCGGTGTAAACAAGATATTTTTCGCAATATAATTTATTGATTCATCTATTAAGGTGACTTCTTCTTTATTAAAGAAGTTTTTCAGAATAAAAGCGTTAAAAACATTGAAGTTGACATTGTCGCAAATATCTATAAGCAGATCATTAATGCTTTTATTACTGCCGGTTAAATAATTTCCTTTATGTTTAACTGAGTGGATATGAATATCGAAATCAGATAAATAGTTACAGCAGTGTTGTAACTTGCTGTTTAATGTTACTTTGCTGACTTGAGCAAAGTCGGCTAAAAATTCTAAAGTTATCGGATTGGGAAAAATCAAAAATAGATAAGCCAATAAACAGTCTTGTTGATTGAGAGCCAAAGATAAAAAAGATGTTGAGTGCATTTCGTTTAACAAGCGCAAATGAACATTCTCTTTGGAAATGATGCGCATTCCTGCTTTGGGTACTCTTAAAAATTGGACATCGTATTTTTGAATAGCGTAGGCTATTTCCTCGATATCGTTACGAATAGTTCGTAGAGACACATGATATTTACTTGCTAAACTGTTGGCTGTAAGCAAGTCGTTGGCGTTTTCTAAGTCTCTGATAATGTTAAATTGACGGTCATTAAGCATAGTTTATTTCCTCTTTAGAAATATTATAACTTAAAA
Source organism: Erysipelotrichia bacterium (assembly GCA_030525245.1). Classification (GTDB taxonomy): domain Bacteria; phylum Bacillota_I; class Bacilli_A; order Erysipelotrichales; family Erysipelotrichaceae; genus UBA1783. The sequence continues at coordinate 1,624 of JAUNFB010000047.1, read as the reverse complement.
AGTGCAAAAGAAATAGTTTATTGCACTTTTTTGCTGAACAATTTCATTTACTATGGACATTCTGCTGATTATGATTTATGTGTAAAGATTGAAAACAGCAGGAGGGCCTTTAGATGAATGAATATATTATCACTAATGGTGTACTAGTCGATAAGCACAATAATCTGCATTGTGTTAAAAAAGACATTTTAGTAAAAAACGGTGTCATTGTTAAAATTGCGGATAAGATTGAACAGAGTAATGCAGAAGTGGTAGATGCCGAGGGAATGTATGTTTCTGCCGGTATTATTGATGTTCATGTTCATAATCGTTTAAGAGGTGGAAAGCAACAACAGACAGGTCAATTAGAAATCGGACTATCTTCGATAGATGAATTGGGAGTTGATCGCGGAGCTACAACAGTTATTGAGTGCGGTTCGGTAACGGTTAATGATATTTCTGATTTTGTTAAACAGTCTGATGAGGCGGAGACAAGATATTATGGTTTATTAAGCGGACATGGTGAAGAAGGCTTCGGAAGAAATGGCAGTCAAAATATAGATAAAATCATACCGGAACATTATTATCAAGCAGTTGAAAAATATCCTGGTTATATTAAAGGACTAAAAGTTGCTTGCAGCAGTTCCATTACAGGGGAGAAAGGATATATGTTGGTGAAGCATGCTAAAGAAATTGCCGCTCATCTTCAGATGCCCTTAACTATCCATATCGGTCATTTCCCGCCTGATCCTTGCGGATTAGTTGAATTTTTGGAAGCAGGAGATGTTATCACCCATACTTATCACGGTAAACAAATATCACTTTTTGAGGAAGACGGAACGCCTAAAGAAAGCTTTGTCAGAGCCAGAAGCAGAGGCGTTAAGTTTGATGTCGGTCATGGCACGGCAAGTTTCGATTATACCGTATTTGATCGGGCGAGACGCAAGGGATTTTTGCCGGATCTAATTTCTACCGATATGCGTGCAATAAATATCCACGGACCGGTTTACAGTATTGAAACGGTAATGAGTAAAATTTTTAATTTAGGTGTCAGCTTAGAAGATGTTGTCAGCGATACGACATATAATGCCGCTCAAACCTATCATTTAGATAGATTAGGTGAACTTAAAGAGGGGTATTTAGCCGATTTTACTTTCTTCAAGGTTGAAGATTGTGATCTTGAAGTTGAAGATTGTTATCACAATTATCAACACTTATCTAAATTGATTGTTGCCAAAAAAGTTATTGTTTCAAAAAATAACAGTAGTAAATTATATGAAGTTAAAGCAGGGAAACCGGAATAATTATGAGTGATAAAGAATATATTTACAATTCGCTTAAAAGCAAAGGAATTATTATTAATTCACAATATGCCTCAGTATTTGATTCACATATCAATGTGTTGATAGACAGATTGAAAAATAATGAATGCGTCAATTATAATGATTGTTCATTTATGAATGAAATACCTTCATATTGTATAAAAGAGGCTCATGAGATTTTAGATCCTCTATTTAGCAAATATAACCTTGAAATCAATGAAACGGAAATCGGTTTATTTGCGATTTATATTAAATTATCAGAAAGAGAGGAAGATTAATATGGGAAAACCGTTAGTAGTTATCGGTCATAGAATGGGTAATGG
>JAUNFB010000116.1 GCA_030525245.1 Erysipelotrichia bacterium | reverse complement strand
CTCGGAGGCGAACATTCAACCCGCAGGGATAGAGTCATAAATATAGGGTATCGGCTCTCTTTGGGAGCGTCTATTTTGCCTGCGGCAAATTCCAATTTTTAATAGTAGAATTCCCCTTAGGATGCTATAATAAAAATGATATCTTTTAGGAAGGGACGGTGATATAATGGGTATCTTTTTAAACAGTACGGCACCATTTGAAGCATATAAGATAACAGCCCTAGATAAATACTTTGTAGATAAAACGATGTTAATAGAAGAATTGATTCCATCAATAGGCAGAGAACAAAGATTTTTGTGTATCACAAGACCCCGTCGATTTGGAAAGACCGTAATGGCAAATATGGTAGCGTCATATTTTGGCAAAGCGATAGATAGCAATTTTATATTTGAGCATCTTGCGATAGCAAAAAGCCCGAGATATGGAGAATATATAAACAAATATGATGTTATCTATATTGATTTTAGCAGACTTCCAGAGAATTGCCAAACTTATGAAGAATATATTAATAGAATCAAAACAGGGATAAAAGAAGATTTGCTTGAAGAATTTCCCGAATTAGAATTAAAAGAAGAAATGTCACTCTGGGATATTCTGGCGAAAATATTTCAAAAAACAAATCGTAAATTTATGTTTATAATGGATGAATGGGATGCAGTATTCCATATGTCGTTTATTTCTCAAAAAGAAAGACAAGAATATTTGCTTTTTCTTAAAAACTTATTGAAAGATCAAGTGTATGTAGAACTTGCTTATATGACCGGAATACTTCCAATCGCCAAATATTCTGCCGCCTCAGAGTTAAATATGTTTGTGGAATATAACATGGCAACAAGAGCACGGTTTAGTTCTTATTTTGGATTTTCAGAAGAAGAGGTAGATAAACTGTTTCAAATTTATAGTGAAACCACAATCCGGCCACGAATTACAAGACAGGATTTAAAAATCTGGTATGATGGATATTGTACGGCATCGGGCGAACAGCTTTACAATCCCCGTTCAATTATCTGCGCTTTATCAGATAACCAGCTAGGAAGTTACTGGACAGGTTCTGGTCCCTATGATGAAATATTTTATTATATCAAAGGGAATATTGATGAAATCAGAGAAGACTTTATTCTTATGATTTCCGGCGAACATATAGAAGCTAAAGTACAAGAATATGCAGCCACAGCAGAAGAATTAACAACAAAAAACCAGATATATTCTGCAATGGTCATATACGGGTTACTTACTTATGAAGATGGAGAAGTCTTTATTCCAAACAGAGAGTTGATGTACAAATATAACGAACTCCTTTTAACAAATGAAAGTTTAGGATATGTATACCGGCTAGCGAAAGAATCAGAAAGAATGCTCAAGGCAACGCTGGCTGGAGATACACAAACAATGGCAGAAATTTTAGAGTATGCCCATAATACAGAATCTCCTATTCTATCTTATAATAATGAAATAGAATTATCTGCCATAGTTAATCTTGTATACCTAGCGGCAAGAGACAAATATCGTGTTGAAAGAGAAGATAAAGCAGGCAAAGGATATGTAGACTTTATCTTTTATCCAGAAAAAAAGAACATTTCTGCAATTATATTAGAATTAAAAGTAGATGCTTCACCAGAAGAGGCAATCCAGCAAATTAAAGATAAACAGTATATCTTACGTTTCAAAGGAAAATTAGCAGAAAAAACAAAGTATACAGGAGAAGTACTGCTTGTAGGCATAAACTACAATAAAGAAACAAAAATGCATAGCTGCAAGATAGAGAAGATAAATAGGAATTTGTCGGGGTGAGTAAACAGACGAACCCCTAGAGAGAATATCCCCTATATCTGTGACTTTAGTCGCGGCGGTTTGAATGCTCGCTTTATGCGCTCGC
>JAUNFB010000115.1 GCA_030525245.1 Erysipelotrichia bacterium | reverse complement strand
AATTCAACAGACATCATTACGCCTTTAGTAATATCTCCGGCAACCAAACCGATAACAACAGCCAAAGAGATCGGCCAATTCCAACGGTTTGCGCCAAACATTCTGGTATCCATATTACCCAAAGTATAAACCAGGGCAATTAATAAACTTTTTATAAACATTTTTCTAACCTTTCTATTTAATATTTTTCAATTATATCTTTTGCGGATAAAGCTTTATTTGCCGGAACATCCTGAGCATAAACATTTGCCCCGACATTTAACATGTTATTAATCAATTCAATTTCACTCGGTGATAAAAATACCTGCGAATAAACGAACTTTTTATCCTTACCGTCAACAACTCCGCCGATGCAGACATCGCCGCGATATTGCGTTGCCAATACAACTTTCTCAGCATCTTCTATATCAATAGTTACCACCATTGTCGTTTCCAAATTATCGGTAGTTGAATTTATATATTCGATAGCTTCATCAACTTTCATAACTTTTAATTCCACTCCGGCAGGTTTACCGAATTGCAAAGTCATTTTTAGCATCTGATTTGTCGCATATTTATCATTGGCCGCAATTATTCTTGTTATCTTGTATGCCGACACCAACGAAAAGGCAACTTGACCGTGGATAAGTCGATTATCAACCCTTAAAATCCTAAACATATATTTTACCCCAATATATTATTTATCCTGTTTAGTTGCCAAAGCTTGCTGAACACGATAATTATAAATTGTTATCGCTCTTGCTCCGGTGTCTTCACAGATTCTTCCCGGAATCATCTGCACAACGCATAAGAATAATAATGATTTGAATATCGGATCGATATCATTATTGATGTTGATAACTTTTTGTCCTTTTATATCCGAATCGGTGATTAAATATACTCTATCGGTTAATTGATTCATTTCCGAATAAATTTCCACTATCCGATCATGAACTATCGGATCACCGTCAAAGAAGAATAGAGCATGGTCTTTCTTCACCTCATAAGCCGGACCGTGTAAAAATTCTTCAATTTCATAACCATTAGTAGGTATTCCTGTTGTTTCGCTGAATTTCAAGGTTGCTTCGGTAGCTAAGCCGAATAAATCACCGATACCCATGAACATACAACGTTTCATTGACAATAAGTCTTGTTTATTACGATCATAGAAGTTATTAACAGCATCGATTGCTGCCGGCATTAATTTTACGGCTTCCTCTAATTGCTTAACATATTTCTTATGTTCATCTTTTCCGATAGTTTCGGTTTTTAAACCGGCTTCCAACGCAAACATGGCGAAATATAATACCGAAGAAGCAAAATAACGGCATACAAAGCTATCCAATTCACCATTATATGAACCATATTCCAAAACATTTTCGCAATAATTACCGATTGGACTGTGCGGTACCATCGATATAGCTGCAACATCATAACCGCACTCTTTAGCTTTCAACACTGCTTTAATTGTATTGGTACTTCTGCCGCTTTGAGATAAACAAATAACCAAAGAATTCTCATTGAATTTATACTCATACAATTCGAATGCTATCGGAGTATAGACTTCAACTTTCTTCTTTAGAATTTTTTCCATAATCGGTTTAGCACAACTGGCAATATTGTTTGATGAACCCGAACCGACAAGAACAATTTTGTTGTAAGGTTTAGCCACATATAATTTTACTAATTTGTCTACAATTGCTTCTCTGTTTTTCAACATCGATGCACATACTGCCGGTGCTTCCTTAACACAATCTGTCATCCATTTCATAGTTTTTTTCCTTTCCCGTCCTGCAACGATATATTTAATGTGTCTGCAAACATACATTTGATTATATTATATTTGTTTTTTTTTTTTTTTTGCAAACATATTTTTTTCTATTTTATTATAAAATCAGAC
>JAUNFB010000114.1 GCA_030525245.1 Erysipelotrichia bacterium | reverse complement strand
CATCATTAGCCGCTTTACTTAAAGGTTGAAAATCTTCAAATTTTTGTGATGTGGTATTCATAACATCGGCGTCATTTTTCCAACCGTTTTTGTGATCGACTTCAGGTTTTGATGTACCCAAGACTACACAGCGTTGCTTTTGATAATAGGCTTTAATATCTGCACGGATAGTTTGACTGCCAATCCATTCTTCTTCGCCTTTAAAACCATCAAGTTTAATTCTGTCGACACTATTTCCGGGAGTAATTGATTTATCGAATTTAACAATATACTTTTTTGCAATAGACGACTCTTTTCTGCACCACGATGCTCCGTTTTGAAACATCAAGTCTGCATATTCTCCGACAAATTCTGTTTTTGACACCCAACGACTAAAACCGTTTTCATCCGGCTGTGCAAGTTTTTCAAACAAATAAGGCTTAGAGCCAACAGCAAATGGTTTCATAATATTTTACCTCTAATTTCAAGATAAAATAATTATAACAAAAAAATGGCAACTTCACAATATGCAAAGTTGCCATAGTACTATTTTCTGATAAGACAGTGTAGGTATTCTGTTGTTGTATTTGCTTTTATATTTCTATTCTTATCCGTATCCGCCTTGAATCTGCGATATTCTTGCTCAAATCTTTGATATTCACCATACTTTTCCATTGTATGTTGAATTACATCAAATGGCATTAAACCTTCGTTATTATAGCTTAAAAAGATATACTTAAAGTCAGCTCTCTTTAATACATCATCAAATGCGTCAACTACTGTTCTAGGCGAGCAAAATAGGCTTTTTTGACTTGAATAATCTCTGAGTCCTGTTTTTCCGTGAAGTTGAGGATCATCATATCTCGCAATAGTTTCAAGCACATGATAATTTGTGCAGTATTGTCGAGCGTTATATGGTGGATCTAAATATAGAATATCTCCGCCGATAGTTGAAATTATATCTGAAATGTTTTTATTATACGCCTTGCTTTCCTTATCTCCATCAATAATAGGCAATAACTCTAATTGAAATTCTTTTGCAGCAGATTTTTTAACCTTTTTTAGGAAAGCACCATACACCGATGCAGTGTTTGCATATTTATCAATCGAGTTGATTAGGCTGGCAAGCAAATAGTAATACTGAGCTTCATCTATTTCTCCACATTTTTTTAATTGTTCAAGTTCAATTCTGATTGAGTCACATTTCATTCCGTTTTCATCGGTAAAATATTGTCTTCCACTGCCTGAACCTGCACAATAATTTTTATAGATAAAACCTTCCGTTCCGGCAAGTTGATTTAAAGATTCAGCTATTTCTGCACTCAATGGCGGAACATTTTCTATGTAATGCTTATTCAATACATAACTGTAATATTGAATATCATTAGAAATTACTCTGTAACCTTTTTCTTTAAATGTTTTTCCTACAACACCGGTTCCTGCAAATAAATCGGCAAACACCTTGCCGTGTGCATTTGACCCTGCAACATCAGCAATGGTAGTTGTTAAAAAATCCATTAAAGAATATTTTGATCCAATATAATTCAAACCCTCACCTCGTTTCTTACATACTATACCATAAACATAAGTAGATATCCACTACTAAATTACTTTTTCAAAATTTATACCATCATCATTTCTTGCAAATTTTATAAATTCTAGTTTACTCAAGTTTATGTTATTAACTAATCGGGGTTTATCAGCATTATATTCGTTACAAGCATTATAAAAGTCTGTTTTACCAGGACAATTTCTTTTGTATGTACCTGCCACAATTGTAGGGATAAGTTCAACAGGCTTATCAAGATTAGGGATTATATATTGCTGAACCCAATTAATATACCATTTCATTTGTGTCTTTATAATATATGCCTTTGGTTTTTCATCTTTTAATTCTATTATTCTAACAATATACTTATCATTCTGCTCTAT
>JAUNFB010000113.1 GCA_030525245.1 Erysipelotrichia bacterium | reverse complement strand
GTAAACGCCCCGAAGTTCTTGCCGCTGTCGCATATGACGGGTCAAAAATAATAGGCATAGCCTGTGCAAGCGCAGACAGCAATACAATGTGGCAAATCGGTGTTGATGTTTTGCCTGAATATCGCGGACACGGTATTGCCGTAAATCTTGTTAATATGTTGACTGTAGAAACGCTGAATCGCGGGGTTGTGCCGTATTATACAACGGATTGTTCAAATATAAATTCACAAAAAACAGCAATAAAAAGCGGATATATTCCTGCTTGGTCGCATTGTTTTAAAACAAGACTGCCTATTATCTACAGGTGAATTTAATTATTGACACGATGGCTTTTGTATTAATAAGATTGGAGATATTTTATGAATGATGTTTTAATAAATACAATTATAGAGCATACGAATCTGATGTTTTATAATTTTTCTATTACATTAAAAACATGTGATATGGATACGATTTTATGCGATATGCCGATATGGAAACATGTATACCATACTTTACATTCTTTGGATCAATGGTACATTAATCCTGAAATATATAATGAGCCGAATTTTCATGAACCGAATTTGAACAGTCTTGATGATTATGATAATAAAAAGGTATTGTCACGGGAATTATTAATTGATTATTTTGAAACAATCAAAGAAAAAATAATGAAATATTTAAACTCGTTAAGCGATGAGGATTTATATGAAAAACCCGATGGGTGTGAGTATAACAGACTATCGTTAATTTTAGGTCAATTCAGACACTTTCATTGCCATATGGGTAATATAAATGCAACAACTATCTACAATACAAACAAATGGCCCAGAGTGGCCGGTATGTATTGGTTAGATAAAATTGATGATTGTGAAGAAATAAATGACTTATATGAATGATTCTACATATTGAATTATACTGATACTTAATAAATTGAGTATATCAGTATAATTTATTGATTTTGTCTTTTTTTCATCCTTTCCCAATTAACAAATCCGTATATATCGTTAATGAAAAATGCAACAAAGCAAACTACTACGGATATATAACGCAAATCGGTTATACTTGCCATCGTCCACAGAATAATTAATACAATATCGTTTGCCGCATATGCCAAAGCGTAGTAGGAACTTCTTCTGAATGTTAAATAAACGGCAAGAAAACTTGTTGTAACAGAAATTGTACTCGGAATAATGTTTGCTGTGTTAAATGCCCTGAGTATAAAATAGAATATTACCGTTATTATAATTGTTATAAGCCACATAAATGCAACTTCAATCTTGTTTATTGAATTAATTTTGACTTCGGATTTGTTGCCGTTGTACGGATTTTTTAACCAGGAAATAAGTGCAAAAATCGCCATCGGCATTGTCATACCGAGATATGTAATCATCTCGCCGTAATATGAAAACGAGTAGGAAATAATTCCGTACAGCAAGCTGAATACAATCATCAGAAATTGCCCAAACGGATTGCCTTTTGCATTGAAAATCAGAGATGTAACACCTGTTAAAGAAGCAATTAAAGTCAGATAATTTTCTCGGTCAAATATGCAAAATGACGCTATTATAGAAAATACCGACAGGCTCCAAAGTATAATTTCACTTTTTGAAAAATAATTGGTAACATTTTTTATCATAATAAACCTCCAAAAAAATAAGCATCCGCATACACATCTTCTAAGACCTAATGATGTGTAAACGAATGCCTTGCATTCTACTACTCGGTAGCAGTATCATATTTTTTGATATTATAGCATTGAGTTTCAAATCAGTCAAGGAAATTTTAAATATTGACCAATTATTTTTGTGTGGAATATTGCTTTGCATTATGTTATATTATACTTACTTTGAAGATAAAAAGGTGTTTACGGAGATAAAATGGAAAATATAAAGTGGATATTTTTTGATTTGGGTTCAACGCTTATTGATGAAAGCGATTGCC
>JAUNFB010000112.1 GCA_030525245.1 Erysipelotrichia bacterium | reverse complement strand
GTACTGACCAATTTAAAGAAATGCCTACACCGCCAAATTTTAACAAAACAAATTGAATAAAAATTATTAATTTCATTTAATAAGCAGAAGCATAGCGAAAGCTGTGCTTCTTTTATTGTCCAAAAGGAGCAAAGTATGAACATTCAAATGCTTAAATTATCCGATATAAAACCCTATGAGAAGAACCCGAGAAAAAACAACGAGGCTGTCAAGTATGTTGCCGAATCGATAAAAGATTTCGGATTTAAAGTGCCTATTGTTATTGACAAAGACAATGTTATTATTGCAGGGCACACCCGATATAAGGCGGCAAAAAGGCTGAAAATGAAAGAAGTTCCTACCATTATCGCTGATGATTTGACAGACGAGCAAGTCAAAGCCTTTAGGCTTGCAGATAATAAGGTTGCAGAAAAAGCGGAATGGGATTTTGATTTGTTACCTCTTGAGATAAACGATATTGTTAACATTGATATGGGGGCATTCGGTTTTGACTTGGATTTTAGTGGGGGGGTAGAAGAACAGGTTCAAGAGGATGATTTTGAAGTTGAACCACCCAAAGAACCAAAAGCAAAACTTGGAGACATATATCAACTCGGTAGGCATAGGCTTATGTGCGGAGACAGTACAAGCATTGAGGATGTTGAAAAACTGTTAAACGGTAACAAAATGGATATGCTGTTCACCGACCCGCCTTACGGATATAACTATCAATCAAATATGAGGATGAAAAGTGAAAAGTTTGATGTTTTGGAAAATGATGATAAAATTCTTGATTTTATGAAAGTTACTCAAAATTACATAAAAGGCTTTGTATTTGTATGCACGACCTGGAAAGTGCTTGAAAAATGGCTATCTTTGTTCAATGACTATTATAATCTGACAAATATGATTATATGGGACAAAGGCGGTGGAGGTATTGGCGATTTAAAGCACACTTTTTCAACCGATTATGAAATAATTCTTTGTTCAAATAATGGAAAAGAATTAACAGGCAAAAAGCTCGGGAGTGTTTGGAAGTGCGGGAAAGATAATGCAAGCGATTATGTACATCCGACTCAAAAGCCGATTGAGTTATCGGCAACAGCTATTAAAAACACAACATTAAAAAACGACAATGTAATTGATGTTTTCGGGGGTAGCGGTTCTACACTCATAGCGTGTGAACAATTAAACCGTAATTGTTATATGATGGAGCTTGACCCTAAATATATCGATGTAATAATCGAGCGTTGGGAACAATTTACAGGCGAAAAAGCATTATTGATTGAAAGCGTCGAGGGATAAATATGCAAAAAGACGATTATTTTGTTATTGTTTACAATGTATTAAATTACTTGTATGAGAAATTAAAGGACGGCACAACAACGGTTAACTGTCGGCAGTTGGTAAAAGATTTATACATTCATATAAAGGCTGATTATTGGCTGTACATAATTAAAAGTTTACTTGATGAAAAATACATAACAGCCAAGAGAACAGAGCACGAGTACATTAACGACGATGAACCGACTATTGAAATTGTCGGAGCACAGATAACACCAAAAGGAATTGAATATTTATTCACTCACCCGATGATGAAACTTGAACATAAAAACAGACAACGGTTTGGGAACGTTGTCTGTTTTTTATAAGTGCATTGTTCTGATTTGGGAGCACTTGTTTTTAAGTACATTAAACCTAATATATAATAGATCTATAGTTACATTATACTAAATGGCAAGCGAACATACAATATACACTTTTAACAAAATATTTCGCACGATTTTTAACACCGAACAAAAAAGTTCTTTATTTGTTTAAAGAATGTTCACATTTAAAAAATAAAATATTATCTGTATATTGTTTTATATTACAGTTTGGTACTTTTTGAAAGCATAAAAATATGGTAATATAAATTGATTAAGGAGGTGGCTGTATGAAAAGAATTGTAACGATACAGGATATATCGTGCCTCGGCA
>JAUNFB010000111.1 GCA_030525245.1 Erysipelotrichia bacterium | reverse complement strand
ATACTCTGCGATTCCACTTGTATCTTAAAACAAGAATGACCTAACCACTTAATAATCATCACTATTTCCTCCAATTACTTAATATTTTAACACACGATAAAAGAACAGAAAAATCGAATTGATTCTATTACTTATTTATCTTCATCTAAAAAGATTTTCTTTTCTTTTTTTCATCTTCTTCAATTTGTAATATATTTTTGCTATGGGCTTGTTAAAAAAAACAAGATACAGTCCTTTCAAACTCTTATGAAAATATCTATTTTTACGATAATTCGGAAAATGTCTTTCAACATTGGTTATGGCAGAAGTTACAGCCTCCAGATAATCGGAATAATCATATGAGCAAGCTTGTTTGATAAAAGTAGCATATATATATCGCACATATGTATATTCCAATTCATTTTTAAATTCGTTATATAAGTCATTAAATTGATAGTATTCAACTATACCATTCCAATTATCGATATAATCATATATCTTGCGGTTAACAGTATCGGTTATCGATCCCTTCCTTTGAACATATTGCACAAAATTCTTGTGTACTGTTCCAATACTCTTTACTCGCGGTAAAAGACGGTAAATAAATTCAACATCTTCAAACCATACATCTTTTTTAAATTCTATTCCGTCTAAGAACAGCTCTCTTTTAAAAATTTTATTCCAAACAGCCGGATAAATGTTAAGCATGCATTTTTTTATATCTGTTGTATCCCTTGCAACTTTAGAATAAGCCGGAACAATTTTGTCGGGGTAAATATAGTTTAAATCACAAACTACCAAATCAAAATCTCTTTCTTTTGCCTTTTGATACATTTGTTCATACATCTGCTCCGATACATAATCGTCACTATCAACAAAAGCAATGTATTCACCTACAGCTTTTTTTATTCCGTAATTTCGAGCATCGGATAATCCGCCATTTTCTTTGATATAGGATTTAATATTTTTATATTTGGCAGCAAATTTTTCAATGATAGTTTGAGAGTTATCCGGAGAACCGTCATTAACCACTATAATTTCCATATCCTGTAAACTTTGATTCACCAATGATAGCAGACACCTTTCCAGATATTCTTCCACATTATATACCGGTACTATTACGCTTACTTTGACCATAAATTCTCCTACTAAATTCCAAACAAAATCGGAAACATCCTCAATTGTTATCACAAACTATTTTAATACGAAATTATTAAATTTATATTAAGTGAATACAAATTTACAGAAAATTTTCATCTTCACTACACTTTTCTAACAACTATTTGCCTAATAAAAAGCCTCTCACGATACTTTTTACACCTTTATTTTAATATTCTATACCACTTCTTCAATATTTCTTCTTTACTGAACAATTCAGCTGTGCTTTTAGCATTTTCACTCAGCTTAAATCGCAGCTGATCATTACCGAGAACTTCTAACACTCTTTCGATGTATTTATTTTGATCTCGATTTTCAATAATAAAGCCATTGTAGCCATCTTTAATAATATCTGCTACTCCGCTGACAGTTCTATACGCAATACACGGTACTCCATAGCTCATTGCTTCCAGTAAAACCATTGGAAGACCCTCACTTACCGAAGCCATCATAAACAGAGAACTCTCTAACATGTATTTTTCTATTTCACTTTTGGTTTTATATCCCAATAAGCTAACTTGCTCAGTCAAATGCATACTAGCTATTTGTTCTTTTAAATTATTATATTCTAAACCATCACCTATAACATATAGTCTGGTATTCTCATCCTTAATTTTATTAAATATATCTATTATTTCGTTAACTTTTTTTCCGTCATCTAATCTGCTAACGGTAATCAAATTATTTTTATTTAGATTGGTTTTTTTTCCATTAGAATCATATAACATATTAGGCAGCAGTACAACTTTCGTATGTTTGTTGGCTGTTAAAAAATCTTTATAATCTTTTTATAAAACCGCAGTTAATGCAAAAAGATAATCAATGTT
>JAUNFB010000046.1 GCA_030525245.1 Erysipelotrichia bacterium | reverse complement strand
AATACAATGAATTTGGAATGGTTGAATTTCAAAGTACTGTTGGATCATTACCATATTGATCAAGACAAACCTTTAAAGAATTTTACGGAAGAAGAAATGGATATCATATTATATGGTTCTAAAGAGCCGATCAGTTATTCGATTACTTCTCGGGGTGGTGTGACAAAGGCTACAACCGGTTTTGTGGAAGGCGTGGTTAGTTTGATTGAAAGAAGATTTAATGAAACAACCAGCAGTTCTTCACGAGAATGGTATGGAACTTTTATGTCGGATTTCGTTTGTCCGACCTGTCACGGTAAAAGATTAAATGAAACAGCCTTGAGCGTTCGTGTGGGCAACAAAAATATTATTGAATGGACACAGATGAGTATCAAACAAGCTTTAGCCTTTATGGATAATCTGCAATTATCGGTTATGCAACATAAAATTGCGGATATTTGTTTGAAAGAAATTCATGATCGTTTAAAGTTTTTACAGGATGTCGGTTTGGAATATTTGACTTTGGATCGTTTAGCCGGAACATTAAGCGGTGGAGAAGCGCAAAGAATTCGCTTAGCTACTCAAATCGGTTCACAATTAACCGGGGTATTATATGTCTTAGATGAACCTTCAATCGGTTTGCATCAAAAGGACAATGACAAATTGATTCAAACATTGAAAAATATGCGCGATTTAGGCAATACTTTGATTGTTGTCGAGCACGATGAAGATACGATGCGAGCTTGTGATTGGATTGTCGATGTCGGCCCGAAAGCCGGAATTCACGGCGGAAATATTGTTTATAACGGACCGGCAGATAAAATAGTTGATTGCCCGGAAAGTATTACCGGACAGTATTTGTCGCACAAAAGAATGATTTCGCGACCGAAAACTATTCGTAAAGGAAACGGTCATAAGTTGGTTGTCAAAGGGGCAAAGGAAAATAATCTGAAAAATATCAATGTCTCGATACCATTGGGAACATTTGTTTGCGTCAGCGGTGTTTCCGGTTCCGGAAAGAGTACGCTGGTCAATGAAATTATCAGCAAATCGGTGATGAAATACTTGGGTCGTAGCAGAATAAAGGTCGGTCAGGTAAAGAGTGTTACCGGAATGGAGAATTTGGATAAGATAATTATCATTGATCAAAATGCGATCGGCAGGACCCCTCGCAGCAATCCGGCAACATATACTTCGGTATTTGATGATATCAGAACTTTGTTTGCTCAAAGTGTCGATGCCAAAATGCGCGGTTATGACAAGTCAAGATTTTCTTTCAATGTTCCGGGAGGACGTTGCGACGGTTGTAACGGTGACGGTGTAAAAAAAATAAGTATGAATTTTTTGCCGGATATTTATGTTACTTGTGATGTATGCCATGGACAGAGGTATAATGAGGAAACTTTGCAAGTGCATTATAAAGGGAAAAATATTTACGATGTTTTGGAAATGACGGTCGAGGAAGCCTGTGAATTTTTTTCGGCAATACCGAAAATAAAGGATAAATTGCAGGCTTTGATGGATGTCGGGTTGAGTTATATCAAGTTGGGACAAAGTGCTACCACTTTGAGCGGTGGAGAAGCCCAAAGAGTGAAGTTGGCTTCGGAATTGCAGAAAAAGGCTACGGGTAAAACTTTATATATTCTTGATGAACCGACTACCGGCTTACATAATTACGATGTAGAAAAATTGATCAATGTTTTACAGCGAATTGTCGATCACGGTGATACGGTTATTGTCATTGAACATAATTTGGATGTTATAAAAAATGCGGATTATATAATTGATTTGGGACCTAATGGTGGAGATGATGGCGGTAAAGTCGTAGCTTGCGGTACAATAAATGATGTGATGAATACCGAAGAGAGTTATACCGGTCAATATTTGAAGAAAATGTTGCGGGAGGAGAAATGAAAAAAGTATTTGTAAAAGATGTTTGGAATTATTTTAATTATCGTCGTCTTTGCGGTGATGACAGTTCATTGTTAAGACAAATTCATGATGCGGATGTGAACAGACCCGGCTTGGAATTGTCCGGATATTTTACCGAGCATATTTATCGGCGAGTTGTAATTTTGGGTGAAAAGGAGATCGGCTATATCAAAACGATGAGTGAACAGGCTCAAAAGAAGGCATTTGATTATTTAACCGATGATTCTGTTCCGATGATTTTGATATCCCGTGATTTAGCTTGTCCGGATATTTTATTGGAAATTGCTCAAAGTAAAAATTTCCCGATATTTTCTTCCTTTGCTCCGACATCATCTTTGATTGTCGAAATTGTTTCCTTTTTGGAAGAATATTTTGCACAAGTTGATTCTTTACACGGAGTTCTTCTGCAAATATACGGCAGAGGCATTTTGATTACCGGAGAATCCGGAATAGGTAAAAGCGAAATAGCTTTGGAATTGGTTAAAAAGGGTCATATACTTGTAGCAGACGATCGGGTTGACGTTTACAGAACGCATAATCATATCAGCGGAGAAGCACCGGAAGTATTAAAAAACATGTTGGAGGTAAGAGGTATCGGTATTATCGATATTACCAGAATGTTTGGTGTAGCAGCATCAGCTGACAAAACGCAAATCGATTATGTGATTCATTTACAAAAATGGCGCGAAAACGAGCAGTTTGATCGTATCGGCGGCCAGGAAGAATATTTTACAGTTTTCGGAATAAAGATACCGATGGTTACAATTCCGGTATCGGAAGGAAGATCAATAGCTGTTTTGGTTGAATCGGCAGTGAATAACTTTATCTTGCGCAGTAAGGGATTCAATTCTTCGCAAATTATGGAAGAGAGAGTTATTAATTATATTAATAAGCAAAAGGAGGAAGCATAATGGAATTTTTTCCTGAAATGGCTGTATTTTTAAAAATCGGCTCAATAGAGATTAGATGGTATGCGGTTTGTATTTTAACCGGTGCTTTATTAGCTTATTATTTAAGCAATAAGGAAGCATTGGCTGATAAATACAACAGCGGTGTATTGGATGATATTTTTATCGGTTGTATGTTTTTCGGTATTTTAGGTGCACGCTTATGGTATTGCCTGTTTTATAATTGGTCATCTTACATTGCCCGTCCTTTGTCGATCATTGAGATATGGGATGGCGGTTTAGCAATTCAAGGTGGTTTAATTGCCGGTGCAATTTTTGCGTTAATATATTGTAAAATCGAACATTATCAATTTTGGCATTTAGCCGATATTGTTATGCCTAATGTTTTGTTGGCTCAGGCTTGCGGTCGTTGGGGTAATTATTTCAATCAAGAGGCGTACGGAAATATTGTTAGGGAAAGCTATTTTGACGGTATTTTATCTTTCTTAAAACAAGGAATGTATATTGATTTCGAATATCGTCAACCGATGTTTTTCTATGAAAGTCTTTTGTGCTTGATTGGTTTTATTTTGATAAAAATTTATCGTAAATCGGATAAGAGCAGACGCGGCGACGGTGTATTTGCTTATTTTGCTTGGTATGGCGCAATTCGTTTTTGGATTGAGACACAAAGAAGCGACTCTTTAATGTTGGGAAATCTAAAAATGGCGATGATAGTTTCTGTTGTCTTTATGCTAATTGGCATACCGGGATTATTAGGTGCCTTTAAAAAATTTATCAACAGAGAAAAACCGGCAGTTATTTTCGATTTGGACGGAACTTTGTTGGATACTCAACAAGCGATTTATGAATCTTTCCGCTACACCTTTGCGCAATATTGTCCGGATCTGCAACTTAACGATCAGGATTATGCCGGTTTTTTAGGGCCGACATTGAAAGAATCGTTTGAAAAATATTGTCCACAAGCTGATCCTCAACAAATTGAAGAAATGATCAAAACTTATAAAAAACACAATACTCAAGTTCATGCCGATTTGGTAAAAGCAATGCCGCATGTTAAAGTATTGTTGGATTATTTAAAAGAAAATAAGTATAAGATTGCGATTGCTTCCAGTAAAACGACGGAAACAGTTAAACTCGGATTGCAGGTCAGTGGTTTGACCGATTACTTCACAACAATTGTCGGAGTAGAACAGGTATATCAGCCTAAACCGGATAAGGAGATATTGGAAAAAACTTTAAAAGAAATAAAAGGCGAATTTACAAATGCCGTTTATGTTGGGGATAGTCCGACAGATATTATGTGTGCTAAAAATGCCGGTGTTTATTCGGTGGGATTGACTTCCAATAAGTTAAAAGTAGATGAATTGAAAGCTGCCGGTCCGAATGAATTGATTGATGATATGGGACAGATGATTGAACTTTTACAGAAAGATCACTGTTGGTCATTTAATCTGAAATAAAATTTACAAAATGTAGATGAAAGCTGTTCGTTTAGATGTTGAAAAACAAATAAAAATGGAATATACTACTTCTAGGTAGGGAATTTATGAATATTCAAGAAAAACTGATGAGTAGAAACGGTTTGGCAACAGTTAAATTAGCCAAACAATTATTGAACATGCCGGTCGGAGATCGTATTCCGACTGTGGTTGAAATGGCCGGTGGCAATAAAATGGCAGTCGGCACCACTTTCAACGCTTTACGTACTTTGATTAATGACAAGGCTATCGAAGTAATACCTCGTGGTCATTTAGGTTCATTCTTGGTAAGCAAGAATATCAACTTGTTATTAGGCTTTGCGGGAATCAGACATTTTATCGGTGTTATGCCATTGCCTCATGATAAAAAATACGAAGGCTTAGCAACAGCTTTGATGAGTCAATTGGAAGAAGCATCGACAATTCCGGTAGATATGGCTTATATGGCTGATGCTGGAAAGCGTGCAGAAAAGGTTCTTGCTGAACGTTATGATTTTGCGATTGTTTCTAAAGCGGAAGCCGATGAATTGTTGCAAAATGAAAAGTTAGTACAGGTAACTGTCTTTGAAAAAGGTTCATATGTTGCTGAAAATACTTCTGTTCAAGAAGGAAGCGATGTAGCTGTGATGTTAGCAGCAAAGGATAACGAAGAAGTTGCTACACTTTTGAAGAGTTTGGTGGATGTTGCCAAAATTGCTGAAATGCAAGAAAAAGTCGTTAAAGGCGAAATTCAACCTAATTATTAAGAAAATGCGGAATGAAATATTTCCGTTTTTTTTATAAAACAATTGAACATAGAAACATAATAGGATAAAATGAAAACGGTTAAATAACTTGAAAAAAGGAGTATAAAAAATGGAAGAATTGAATAATTTAGCAACCGAGAAGAGAAATGAGAAAACTAAAGATTTGGACTTGTTATCTATAAGAGAAATAATAACCATAATGAATCAAGAGGACTTGAATGTTGTTGCGGCTGTAAAGAAGGCTTTGCCGCAGATTGAAAAAGTTATCGAAGTCATGGTGGAAACTTTAAAAAATAAAGGACGGATAATTTATATCGGTGCCGGAACATCGGGTAGAACAGGAATTATCGATGCTGTTGAATGCGATCCTACTTTCGGCTGTACCGATGAATTTTACGGTTTGATTGCCGGTGGTTACGGAGCGATTTTTAAGGCAGTTGAAGGTGCAGAAGACAATAAGCAATTGGCGGTAGAAGACTTAAAACAAATTAATTTTTCGGCCAAGGATTTGTTGATTGGTATTGCGGCATCGGGCAGAACTCCATATGTAATCGGTGGTATAGAATATGCTAAGCAGTTGGGAGCAAAAACAGCATGTGTTTGCTGCAATGAAAATACTGCTATCGGAAAGATTGTTGATTGTCCGATTGAAGTAAATGCCGGGCCTGAAGTCTTGACCGGTTCTACAAGATTAAAATCAGGAACTTGTCAGAAAATAATCGTCAATATGCTTTCGACAACTTCCATGATCTGCTTAGGGAAAGTATATAAAAATTTGATGGTTGATGTAAAAGCCACTAATGAGAAATTAGTAGAACGCTGTCATAGAATTGTTATGGAGGCTACGGATTGTGATTATCAAACAGCCGATGCCGCATTGAAGAAGACAGATAATAAATGTAAAGAAGCAATTGTAATGATTCTTTTAGGTGTCGATTATGATAAGGCACATGAAAAATTAGTAAAAGCTGATGGATTTGTCAGAAAAGCTCTTGACTTGAAGTAAACTCTAAGTAGTATATAAATTGATGTGTTAAGCATTAATTAAATGCTGAGGGAGGAAATCAAAATGAAAAAGCAGACTGCTAAATTCGTATTCAGATGATATAGTTTATTTGGAGGAAGAATATCTTTCTGCATAATATACTGACGCAATCGGTAAAAATTCGGTAGATGGTGTAGTAATAATTGATTAGAAGTAAAAAAATGAATTACTTGTTATAAGGTGATTCATTTTTTGAATGTTAAATAATTCATTTTAGTTATAAATTGTTGAAAAAAGTGCATTAGAGAACTTATTATAAATATGGGTAAATAGGGAGGCGATGGACTTTGATTAGATTGTTTTTTATAAAGAATAAGTTAAAAGGTAAAAGTTTGATTAGCAATAATGATGAGGTGATTTTAAAGAAATATAAAGAAATCGCTCAAAAAGAAAAAACGGAAGTAATCCGTGAATTTAAAACAGATTTGGAAACAGGTTTAACCAAAAAAGAAGCTGAGCAAAGAATAAAAGAAGACGGTGAAAATGTTGTTATTAAGGATGAGACTCATTCGTGGTTCTATTTCTTTGTTACAGCATTTAAAGATAAATTTATTTTTATTTTATTTGTTTTGGCGCTAATAAATAAATTTGTCGGTGATGATATGCTGGGTACCATTATCATTTTGGCGATCGGATTTGTCAGTGCGATGATAAAGTTTGTGCAGAATTATTCAACCTATAAATTCAATTGTAAACTAAAGGATAAGATGTTTACTACCGCAATGGTTGTAAGAAACGGAAAAGAGCAAACTGTAAGAACGGAAAAGGTGGTCAAAGGAGATATCATTCATCTGAATGCCGGAGCCATTATTCCGGCAGATGTAATGATTTTGGAAAATAAAGATTTATTTTTGAATCAGTCGGTTTTTACCGGAGAAAGTGCACCGGTGGAAAAAACGGCTGAGTTTAATGGTGCCAATGAAATATTTTCTCTTTCCAATGTGTGTTTAATGGGAACCAGTGTTATAAGCGGAAAAGCAACAGCAGTAGTAATTAATACAGGTTTTTCTACATATCTTGGAAGCATGGGAAAACAAATCGATAATAAAAAGGAAATAACCAATTTTGAAAAAGGGATGGACGGAATTACCAAACTATTAATTAAATATATGTTGGTAGTATCTGTGGCCGTATTTATAATTTATGCATTTATTAGGAAAAATATATTAGAGGCAATATTGTTTGCCTTGTCGGTAGCGGTTGGAATTACTCCGACAATGTTGCCGATGATAGTTAATGTCAACTTGACTAAGGGAACCAAAACATTGGCTAAGAAAAAGACTTTGGTAAAAAATATGCAAGCAATTCAAAATTTAGGGGCCATAGATGTTTTATGTACGGATAAGACCGGGACTTTAACATTAGATAAAATTGTCTTGCAGAAATATGTAAATGTTGAAGGTGAAGAAGATTTATCAATATTAGAATATGCCTTTTTAAACAGTTATTACAGTACCGGTATGAAAAATTTGGTAGATAAAGCCGTAATATCTTATGGAATAAAGTATAAGGTAAAAGACCAAGTTGCCGATTATGAAAAAATTGATGAAATTCCTTTTGATTACACCAGGAAAAAGGTTAGTGTGGTTGTAAAACATGATGATTATTACCGAATAATTACCAAAGGTGCGCTGGAGGAAGTATTAAAGGGTTGCAGTTTGGTAAAAATCAACAATGAATATATGGAATTAACTCCGGAAATAATGCAAAACATCAATAAAAATGCCGAAGATTTGGCCAGACAAGGGATGCAGGTAATTGCCTTAGCTTCAAAAAAAGAATATAGAGGTAAGGATATATTCAACAGTGATGATGAAAAGGAAATGGTCTTTATCGGTTTTGTAGCCTTCTTAGATCCACCGAAAAAAGAAGTCAAAAATACTATTAAAGAATTAAAGAAATATGGTGTTACAACGAAAATTTTAACAGGTGACAGTCAGTATGCTACGGAGAATATTTGTAATTTGGTAGGAATAGATGAATCACAAATATTGTTGGGTACGGATGTAGATAAATTATCTGATATTGAATTGGCTAAAACGGTAGAAGAAGTGAATGTCTTTGCGCGAATGAACCCTTTGCAAAAAGAAAGAATTATAAAAGTTCTTCGGAATAACGGACATGTAGTCGGATATATGGGTGATGGTGTAAATGATGCTCCTTCGTTACATAATGCCGATGTCGGCATATGTGTAAATACGGCTACAGATATTGCGAAAGAAGCCAGTGATATTATTTTGTTGGAGAAGAGCTTGAAAGTAATACTTAACGGCGTAATAGAAGGAAGAAAAGTATACGGAAATATTATTAAATATATGAAGATGGCGTTGAGTTCGGATTTCGGTGATGTTTTCAGTATCTTTATTGCCAGCATTTTCTTGCCGTTTTTACCGCTATTGCCAATCCAAATGTTGATCCAAGACTTTTTATATGATTTTTCTCAAATAGGTATACCTTATGATGATGTTGATGAGGAGTTCTTAATTAAGCCTCGGAAATGGGATACTAAAGGACTGTCAACATTTATGAATGTCATGGGACCGGTAAGTTCAATAATAGATGTTTTGGCATTTTTGGCTTTTTGGTTTATATTGGGTTACAATGGAGTGGCACAGGAAAATTATTTCCAAACAGCCTGGTTTATCGAATGCTTGATTAGCGAAACATTGATAATTCACTTCATTCGTACCGCAAAAACACCTTTTGTGCAATCCAAAGCCAATCCGATATTAACTTGCTTGACAATGGTTACAATAGTCGGAACAATATTAGCTCCGATATTGTTGCATAATATAAAAGCTTTCCACTTTGAAATAATGCCTCCGTTATATTATTTGATAGTGGTTGGTTTGACAATTCTTTATATAATTTTGGTACAAATAGTGAAGAAAATATATATTAAAAAAGTTGGTGATTGGTTATAACTTGATAAAAATAAATGGCTGTAAAGGTCATTTATTTTTTTAGTAGATGGATAAAAGTTTTTGTGATAGCTAGTATGGAGATCAGAGAAGCAATGATCCGTAATTTTTAATTATATTTGTTTATTACTTTCATGTTGTATTTCCTCTCCAAAAGCAAAATGCCCGCCTGTTTCCAAGCGAGCATTTCACAATTCTGTCGTTTAATATTCTGGGCTTAACAGGAAGTCCGCTATGTGCATCGTCTTGATGCCCTCGTAGTTTCCTCCT
>JAUNFB010000110.1 GCA_030525245.1 Erysipelotrichia bacterium | reverse complement strand
ACGTATACGCAAATATGCCCTCTTTTTGTCTCTTTTACTGTAAGAAAAAAATAAAAACACTACTTTCTAATAAGAAATACAGCAGTGTTTTTGATTAATTTTTTAGTCAGCTAATTTAGCAAATTCAACAGCAATTTGAGAAGCAACTTTAGCGTTATTGTAAGCTAATTGCAGATTGCTGGCAAATGATACACCATGAGTGATATCTTTGATATGAGCTAATAAGTATGGGGTTGTAGCTTTACCATGGATGCCATCTTTTTTAGCCATTTTCAATGCTTCTTGGATAACTTTTTCCATTTCATCATAATCTAATTCATATTCAGCAGGAATCGGATTAGCAATAAGCATACCGCCTTCAAGACCTAAATCCCATTTTGTCTTCATAATTTTAGCTGCCATTTCAGCATTAGGAATATTATAATCTACTCCAAATCCTGATTTACGACAATAGAATGCCGGGAAATCATTAGTTTGATAACCTAATACCGGTACACCCATAGTTTCTAAGTATTCTAAAGTTAAGCCTATATCCAAAATTGATTTACATCCGGCACCGATAACAGCAACAGGTGTATGAGCTAATTCTTGCAAGTCAGCAGAAATATCCATTGTCTCAGTAGCACCGCGGTGAACACCACCGATACCGCCGGTTGCGAATACTTTAATTCCGGCAAGTGAAGCAATCAACATTGTAGTAGCAACGGTAGTTGCACCTGTTTGACCGGTAGCCAAATATACAGCTACATCTCTTCTGCTTACTTTACCGACATTTTCTGCCTTGCACATAATTTCTAATTCTTCGGCATTTAATCCGACTTTCAACTTACCGCCAATAATTGCGGTTGTTGCCGGAATTGCCCCTGCTTCTCTGACTACAACCTCAACTTTATGAGCAAATTCTACATTTTCAGGATAAGGCATGCCATGAGAAAGTATAGTGCTTTCTAAGGCAACAATCGGCTTGTTTTCATCAAGTGCTTTTTGAATTTCAGGTGTGATACTTAAATAATCTTTGTAATTCATTTTTAACCTCTCTCTTTTCTAATAATTTCTTTGATTCTATCTAAACTCATCTCTGGGTTTATAGTGTTTTTGTTGCTTATCGCAATTATTCCGCCGGCTAAAGCGAAGTCTAAAGTCATATCAATATCAAATCCATTAACATAACTGTAAACAACAGCAGCCATAAAGGCATCACCGGCACCGGTTGCATTAACCATTTGTACTTCTTTAAAATTCCTTGTAAGGCATTGACCGGTATAATCGTAATATAAACATCCGTCTTTTCCTAAAGAAACAAATACACGTTTAATCCCTTTATCAATCAATATCTTACACGCAGCAATCTTGTCATCAATGGTTTTACAACTGTGATCGGATAAAACTTCCAGTTCCAATTCGTTAGGTTTAATTGTATGAATATATTGTAAATAAGGCTTAATTTTTAATGCATAACCACAACTTACCGGATCACAAAATAAAGGCAATCTGTTCCCATAATTCTTGCAAATGTACGGAATAAGTTCTTCCGATTGGCTTAGACAAGGATCAAAGACAATTACATCCGCATTTTCAATGATTTCACTTTTACTTTTTAGATAATCCACAGTCAAGTGATGAATTATATGCATATCGCTCAAAGCTAAATGCATGTCACCGTTACTGTTAAGAATAGCTAGGTAGGAAGATGATGGACATTGTTTAACTGTCAAAGCATGCGAGAAATCTATTCCGGCTTTTGTTGAATAATCGTATATAAATTTTCCATACGCATCAGATCCGATAGCAGTAATAATTTTAACCGGATAACCGATACGAGAAATATTTTCCAAGACATTTCGTGTTACTCCACCAACAGATATATTCATATATCCCGGATTAGAATCGCGCATTATTAAAGGATTAATACTTTTCCCGTTAATATCCACATTAGCTGCTCCTATACCGATAACATAATGTTCCTTCATACACAAAAACCCTTTCTCTATTATTTTAGCACAATTACTAAATAAATGAGAAAAACTGTCAT
>JAUNFB010000109.1 GCA_030525245.1 Erysipelotrichia bacterium | reverse complement strand
AGTATTTGAAAGGTTATCAGATGAAAATAGTTTTTATTTCTAATTTTTTTAATCATCATCAAAAATATCTGTCTGATAATTTTTATCGAATTACAGGCGGAAATTACAGATTTGTCGCAACAGAAGAAATGCCGTCTGAGCGGACAAAGTTAGGCTATAAGTCATTTGACGATGTTTCGTATGTTATAAATGCCATTGAAAGCAAAAAAAGCAGAAATGCCGCTATAAAGTTTATTGAGTCGGCTGATGTTGTGATTGTCGGTTCGTTTAATCAGGATGTTATTTCACCTGAATTGTTTTATAAAAAATTACATTTTATATATTCCGAGCGCCCTTTGAAAAAAGGTAATTCTTTGATAAAGTATCCTGTTCGTTATTGCAGATGGCACTTTACGGACAAGATTTTTAAAAACGCATATATTTTGTGCGCAAGTGCATTTACATATTCCGATTATTCAAAATTTAATATGTTTAAAAACAGAGCATATAAATGGGGATATTTTCCGGAAACAAAGAAGTATGATATTGATGAATTAATGCATTATAAAGAAAAAAGTTCGATTTTGTGGTGCGGGCGATTAATTGATTGGAAACACCCTGACGACGCTGTGAAAACAGCTAAAAAATTAAAAGATGACGGCTGTAATTTTGAGCTTAATATTATAGGTAACGGCAATATGTTTGATATTCTTTCGGATATGATAAAAGAGTATTCTCTTGATGATTGTGTGCATCTTCTCGGCGCCAAACCCTCAAATGAAGTAAGACAATATATGGAAAAAGCTTCTCTTTATTTGTTTACTTCCGATAAATATGAGGGATGGGGAGCTGTGCTGAACGAGGCTATGA
The DNA here is from genome assembly GCA_030525245.1 of Erysipelotrichia bacterium. Taxonomy (GTDB): domain Bacteria; phylum Bacillota_I; class Bacilli_A; order Erysipelotrichales; family Erysipelotrichaceae; genus UBA1783. The sequence continues at coordinate 1,193 of JAUNFB010000109.1, read as the reverse complement.
ATTCCGGTTGTGCAGTCATTGCATCGCATATTATCGGCGCTGTGCCTTATATGTTGAACGATGGGGAAAACGGATATGTTTATCATTCGGGGAATGTTGAAGAACTATATGAAAAAGTAAAGCAGTTATTGGATGATAAGGACGAACAGAATCGAATCGGAAAAAATGCTTATTACACAGTTGTTAACGAATGGAATCCCGAAAATGCTGCCGGGCAGTTGGTAAATCTTGCTCAACAGTTGTTAAATAATGAAAAGATTGTTGATTTGATTGAAAACGGACCTTGCAGCAGGGCGGATATTATTCCTGATAATTGGTTTTGATTATATATAAAGGCAGGCAAAGTAGTGAAAAATGATTTGGTGAGTATTATTATTCCTGTTTATAATACTGTTGAATATCTTGAAGAGTGCATTAATTCCGTATTAGGACAAACATATAAGAACATTGAATTATGGCTGATTGATGACGGTTCAACCGATGGCTCTGAAATTTTGTGTGATGATTTTGTTCGCATAGATGACAGAGTCAAAGTTATTCATAAAGAAAATGAAGGGCAAGGCGTTGCAAGAAATGTTGCACTTGATAGGTGCAGCGGGAAATATGTTTCTTTTGTCGACAGTGATGATATTATTAAACCTAATATGATAGAAAGTATGGTAAACGCTATAAAGGAAAATAATGCGGATATTGCATTGTGCGGAATCGCTGTCAATAACGGAATAAGGCTTCACGATGTGCCTGTGTTTGATAAAGCTGTTTGCTGGGATACCAAGCAGTTAGTGAAAGAATATGTCACAAATCCGAATATACATACCGGGCCGTGTAATAAGGTTTATAAAAAAACTATTTTTGACGGTATTCGTTTCCCGATTTTTAAAGCAAATGAGGATGCATATATTATGCATTTGCTTTTAGGAAGATGCAAAAAAGCTGTTCATATCGGTGAATGTATGTATATTCAAAATATCAGACCGAACAGCACAGAACAATCTCCTTTTTCAGAAAGAAAGTTGGCTCTTCTTGATTGCGCACAAAGTTTGATTGAATACTATAAATCTAATTTTCCTGATTTGTATAAATTTGTAGCATATAAAAAAATAAATGACAGTGCGGTTTTGATGTCGTTAATCATAGAATCGGACCACAAAAAATACAAAGACATATATAATTCAATTTATACTCAAATGAAA
>JAUNFB010000045.1:5001-9571 GCA_030525245.1 Erysipelotrichia bacterium | reverse complement strand
ACCAGTATTAGGCTATTCTAAAATATCAATTATCGGAATTATTCTCTACTTTTTTGTATAAACCCAATGGGTTTAGTTTGCACAAAATATCAACTGCTTGATTGATAGCATCAGCATTGTCTTCTTCACTCAATTCTGGAGATGTATAAGCCAATTTTGCCAATATTTGGCAAGTATGATAACCTTTTGATTCATCAAACTGATACCATTCATCAGGTTGAGTAAAGGGATCAAAAGGATTATCGATAGTTGTTATCATATATTCTTTCATTTTTTTCTCCTTTAATCATTCTACTGATAGTAGATGGTGATAAACCCAATCTTTCAGCAATGTCAGCTGTTGTATAACCAGCATTTACCATACTCTTCGCTAACTGAATATCAGTGGCTGTGTATGATACTTTTTTCGGAGTTGCTCTCTTTTGTATTGACTCTAACTTTGCGTTATTCAATATCTTTTCAAGTTTACTCTCTGAAATAGCTCCTGCTTGGATTGCTTCCCACTCATAATCAGAAATATCAATGTATTCTTTTTTAGCACCGACACGTTCTCTTGCTTTGTTAAGAGCTCTTCCTTTTTCTTTCTTATAGTGTTCTTTATCATTTTTCAATTCAGGATTATCCTTTAATTTCAAAGATATAATAGAATTTGCAAGCAACTGAGCTTCTCTCTCTTTAGGAGCATTTTGCAAAGCTAATTTTAGTTTTGCGTTTAAAGTATCAACTGCTTTTTTATACTTTTTATTAGCTTCCGGACTATATTTCAATTTTGGTGTATCAATATAATCCTTTCTTGCTCTATTAGCAAGTGCTTTCATTTTGTTAGCATAATCTGCATATATACCTTCTATTTGCGTACCAAAATTTTCTTTGCTTCCGCCAGATGTCAACTTATACGCATCATCTACTGTCGACATTCTTGAGACCTTATCGGTAACTTTCTCTTCAAGAATATCATTTTTATTAGCTTTAACTTTAATCTTCTTGCCATTACTATCTACGGTAGAATATAAATAGTCACCTGTTCGCTTGTCCTCATAAACAGTTTTCTTGACAGTTCTCATAGTTACTTTGTCTTCCATGAGTCCCGTCTTTTTATTGAGTTTTTTCTCAATTACCGGTTCTTTGACATTGACATATTGTCTAACCTTTCCGGTTTCTGGAAATGTCAATTTACCTGTTTTAGGGTCAACATTACCTTTACTCTTAACAGTTCCATCTTTATCGACATATGTTTCATATTTAGAAATATAATTTTGAACTTTTCTCTCCGGAACTCTGACTTCAGAACTGGCTCTTGAAATTATTGTAGAAGCTCCGCTTGAATCCTCAGCAGATTTTTGATAAATGTTTTTCAATTCTTGAATCCCATTATCAATATAAGACTGCCTATAGTCATAATGGTGCTTTTCTGAATCTATTACGACCATAGAATGTCTTACTGCTCTTGCTAATTCATCCTGAGTTGCTCCTTTTATTGTCATATCCGTAATTAAATTAGATATCTTACCCATTTCATTATGTTTTGTAGCAGGTTTAACATAATATCTAGGATTGTTTTCATCCTTTATTTCATAAATTCCAGGATCGAAATCTTTTAAACCACTTAGTTGAGGTGTGGTTTTGATTTTAATTTTATCATTTATTGGTAAAACCAATACAGTGTCACCATCAAAATCCGCTCCTGATAATATCCCTGCTACTTTACTATTAATTCCGATGGCATCAGTAGCATTTCCAATTATTTTAGATGCAGATGTTCCTTTATTCCTAACAGTTAAAGTTGGTATTTCGAATGTTCCTCCGTGAGGATGGCGTACCAAATTTACAACTGTTCCTTCCGGTAAATCAGGATCGTAGACTTCGTTGTCCCTTAAATCGGTGAACGGTAATATAACTTTTGTTGCTTGTCTTGGAATTGCCGCAGCTTTTAAATCTTCAGCAGAAGCATCACAATCCGATGCAAAAGAATCCAATAATTTTTTCTTGATAACAGGATTAGTGACACTGTCAATCTGTTGCAAATCTTCAAGTTTATACTTGTAATCCAAATCGAGCTGTTGTTTTGCTAATTTTGTCGTTTGCTTTGACAAAAATTGTGAAGAAAGTGTTTTTGACCATTTAGACCAATCTCCTTCTTCATTAACAATATTAATGGGCGACAACTGTTTTTTACCATTTTCATCAATATAATATTTTTGAGCTCTAATTAATTGATCTTCACCCTTTATAGATGCTCCAAATGGGTTTTCAGGGTCATCTTTCAATTCTTTAAATACTTTAGACTTATCAGTTCCTCTACTTTTATTAGTATTAAATACAATGTCATAGCCTTTTGGAATATCATCGGAATATAAAGCCATTCCCTTCAAATAGTAGGCATCATCAACAGCAACACGAACCTGAGCATATCTGTTATCTCCTAAAGAAATATCATTTACTCCTCTCCTAAGCTCTATTGTGCCATCTTTTTCTTTACCGCCATCTTCTGCGTAACGAATATAAATACGTTTCGAGTCAATGCTTTTAGGCTTAACAGGTTCGATTTGTGCTATCGTTCCATCAGGGTTAAGAACTTTACTTGACACATTCTTAATATCAAACCGATTCTCATAAATATCATTGTAACTTACACCGGGAGCGGCTAAAACAGTTACTGTTGTTTTCTGTCCATTTGTTCCAAGTTGTTCAACTTGAATATACTTTTTTTCATAACCTTGATCTTCAAGTAACTTGATCGCATTTTTTAAATTGTGATCCGTTGTATTCAAATATAATTCTGTTCCCGGACCAACATCAATAGCTTTAAGAGGCTGACTTTCAATATACTTTTTAAGTATTTCACTTGTGTCTTCCGCTCTGTTTGCTCTTTTAACTGTTTCGCCTTTAAGCAAATTTCGTACTGTACCTTCTGAAACGCCAAGCATTTCAGCAATTTTGGTATTAGAATATCCATGGTCCTTCAAATCTACTGCATGCTTGTATTGGTAGTTTCGAAGTTCATTTGTTTTAGCCGATACTTCTTTTCTAAATTGACCAGTAGACATTCCAAATCCTTTTGCAATATCAGACTCACTAAGACCTTGACCTCTAAGTTCATAAACTTTACTCAAAAATGTATCTTCATGTTGATATGGATTGTCACCACTTCCCCAAGGATACCTTCCAGAATGTCTTGGAGTTCCGAAATGCTCCAAATATAAATCATCTAAACTAGTCATTATTCTTCTCCTTGTCTAAAATACTTAATGTATTTATCGAACTTTATTATTTTGTCCATTATTTCCGAAATATCATTCGGCTCCGGTTTAAGTACTGTGACTTCACCTCTTTGATAAATTCTCAATTCTATCTGAATATCATTCGGTTTCACCTTGTATTCTAAACAGAATAAAGCAGCATAAATTTTAAGTTGATTAAAAGAAACATTAGTTGTTCCTGTTTTTAAATCGTGTATCCTCAAAATATCATTATTAAAAGAAATAGCATCTGCTGTTCCATAACAATACTCTGAATAATATAAAACTTGTTCGGATTCCATTTGGAACCCTATAGCATCGTTAATAAAAGGCGACAGAATATCAATCAAATCATTTAAATTAATAACGAATCTTGGTATCTGGTGATCTAACAAATATAAAAGTATTGTATGCTTATCAGTCTTTGATAAACGAATTTTGTTTTTAATCATCTTTGATGAAAATTCATGAAGAGATGTGCCGAGTGCTGTGGCAAAAGAACGCTTGTATCGTTCTATCAAATCCTCTTTTGTATCACTCAACCAGGAATACTTACTTGCACTAAGCAATGCGTGAGAACCGTTAACGACGTCTCTTGAATGATCTTTCCAAAGCATTTAATATGTCCTCCTTATTCTCCGGAAATATAAAAGATGCAAATGACATTTTGTTCATTTTGTTAACATAGAAATCTTGATTTGGTTGGTGCTTCGAATCGGCACTTCTTTTTGTTTCTAAAGCAGCCCAATTGTTTTTGTACAAAACGATCAAATCCGGTATTCCCTGAATATAATTCGGGTCGTTCTTTAAAACCATACAACCGGGAAACTTTTTCTTAATTTCTTTAATCAACTTATGTTGAAACTTACTTTCTAACATCTAAACATTTCCTCGCTTTTCTTTACTCCAAAAAATAAAAAGAGAGATATTTTACTTCCCTCTCCATAATAGCCGATGTTTTTTCTGCGAACGTGTGTGATGTTTGTGATACTTTTTTTTCAACTTATATATAATATTTTTAATTTTTTTCTCACATATTAATAAGAAATTAACATCACAAACATCACAAAAAACTCATTTTTTGACAATTTTTTACCAAAAATATCAAATTCATTTCATTCCAATCATGTTCCAACAATATTTTTTAGCAATAGAAAAATATTCCTGAAAACTAATTTCATCACATTTTCCGTTTTTTATCTCAAAATATTTATGAACATCACACACCTTTTTGTCCGATGTAACGCCATATAAAACGCTGAAAATATAAGAGTCCTTAGAATTCATTAATTTTTCTTTAGCACAATAAAGTGAAATAGAGCACTGAAGTG
>JAUNFB010000045.1:1374-4968 GCA_030525245.1 Erysipelotrichia bacterium | reverse complement strand
CTTACTCGTACAATACTCGGAATTTCTGACGGTTCAAATATCATTTTTTTATTAACATCTGTATAGAAAAATTCACGCTTATTGACCGTTCTCTTATCATAATAAATATCTACTTCTCCATCTTCATTAATATAAATTGAGTCCATATACTCAGCGTATTTGACAGATCCGTCATTTCCCTTTACTCCTATCGCGTAAAACATGACATCGTAATGAATAAAATAAGGAACCTCCTCTATCCAAACTTTTTTTTCATTTACTTTTTCAATCAACCATTCAGGAAATTGTTTAATATTGTAATTAGAACTTGAAATATAATTTGTATAAATATTCGTTGGTTTAATCATAGTTTTATGTTAGTAACATCAAATTTTCCAATACAATCTTTACAGATGTTCTCCTTAATATATCTACCTGCAAACGATTTATAGACGTCAGCTCTTCTATAACCCTCTATCCAAATATAACGCTTGCATTCTGGGCACATATGCGGAAACAATGCGAACCGATTACATATAAGTTTCATTTTATGTCACCAGTAATCAGCTCACTATACGGCAAACTCTCGATCCACTTACAAAAGTCCTTCCACTCATCCAACTTGTGGTTACGACGAGACTTATAAATATTCGCCAGAACCTCGTAGTTCAGCATGACTGTCCGGCGCTGATTGTAAGAGCTCGGCAGGAGCTGGATCATCTGCCACCAGTAGTCCTTGTCTTTGGTTTCGAGATATAAATTTCTAGCTTTGTTCAAAGCTTCGACCTGAATATAAAGCATGTCTTCAAATGAGCAGAAGAAATATGGCTGATCGTGATCATTTTGGATAAACATATCTCTGCTTACACCGTCGAGGTGCTCATGAGAGAAATCATCAATAGTAAACTCCTTATCCGCAATCTTGTGCATTGTTGAGCAAGAATTTGCAACTGTTCCTACTTTATATGTATCAAATTCCTTCCACCAATATAATGGAGCATTAATGTCCAAATACACGACTATCATTCTCATAAACTTACGATGGTCAGTTCCTGAATTCCGTAGACTTGTCATAAGTTTTAAATCGTTATCTCCGATATAAAAGCATTCAAACCCCGTACAATCTCTATCTTTTTTCTTGCATATTCCATCTCTCTCAATTTTTCCACATTTTTTACAGTCAACAGCAGGATAAGAATCCGTTCTCGACCAAGAATTTTTCGGATTACGCATACCTCTGATAGCTGCCTCCCATCCTACTATATTCATATTGCTAATTTCAATCATAAAATATAATCTCCTCTTAACCATTTTTCTTTACAGAATCAATCTTTTTAACGAAAGTTAATTCATTAAACTTTTTTTTCTTTTTCAAAGACATAAATATCGCTCTATCAATAGGGCTCATTGACCTTAAGTGATAATAAAATAAGTCTGTATATGGCGTATTTAATCTGTCTATACGACCTATAGCTTGCTCCATTACTCTATAACTGTAATTTTGAGAATAGAATATAATACAGTTGCAAGTTATACAGTTCCAGCCTTCGCAACCTGCCGTGTACTGAACCAAATAAACCCAATCATTTCCATCCGGAATATTTTGATGTCTTTCACCATTCCATTCCGTATAAACCAAACCCTTCTCGTTACAGTATTTTCTTAGTGCTTCTAATTCGTATGTATAGTTGTAGAATATAATTGCTTTTTTGTAATCCTTCAAAATATCATCTACTGCTTCTATTCTTGATTTGTCATCATTGACAACCCTTCTGAGCAAGTAACATAGTTTCCCGCTTTCGTTTATCGGCTCATTATCATATGGGTTCCATCTATTTACATAAACTTCTTTCCATAAATTTTTGTCATAACTTGTATATACATCTAAATGATGCTGTATCGTTTGCTTTTCATAATGCATAGGTATTAATATGTCCTCCTTTTCTTCTATTAATTTTTTCGTATTAACATATTTTTCTATCTTAGGGTATTTAGAAAACCTGCTATAAACAACGTGTTGAGTAACAAAATCTGTTTTGTTTTTGTAAAAGCCATTTGCTATAAAAACCGGAATATAATCTGACCACGTATCTCCAGGAGTAGCCGTTAAAAGAACCCAGTGATTGTTTTTAGCTATTTTTAAGAAAGCTTTAACCCAAGCACCGTAGCCTACCAATCTTTGTTCATCAAATATAAAGAACGCATCTTTTATAGTTTCGTATTTTTTAATATTATTCCATGAATCGACAATCATACTTATTCCGCATTCATTTAATTTTGGTTCACTTGTTATGTCGTACATTATCGATTCGTCAAACCAATCCATAGTGTCTCTCTTTTTTGCTGTTGTGATAATATATAAATTTTTGGGTGTTTTCATAGAAGAATCTATTCCTATATCGTTAACGGGCTTTCTCCCTTGACATTCAATAAAATAGTAATATCCAAGAGCAGTTCTCGATTTACCGGTTCCGACACCACCGCAAAGAATACATCCATTTTTCATCTTCTTTATAGCTTCTGTTTGGTGCTCGCCTAATATAATTCTACTCATTTCTAAGTCCTTTTTTATGCGCTCTTACAACATAAGAAATCCTATTCCAACTTGAATCATCACAAGAGTAGTTTAATCCTTCTTTGGATAAATTATAGTCATCAAGTCGTTTTCTAAACGAAATATAATCGTCACAAATAGAATGACACTCTTGATTTCTATATATACAGCCTTTGCAAGGAGGCATAGGTTTCGCTTTTACCATAATATTTAATTCCTTTCTTGAAAAAAGAAAGCGGATGTTTCAAATCCGCTTTCAAATATAATTATCCGTTAGAACGGCAATGGATCACTTGTAAGAATTGATTCGTTATTGGTGTCTCTGTATTTTTCTTCTAACGCATTCTCTTGAATAGTTACATAAAGTACATCTAAATAAGCAGCCGTTCCGGTTTTTCCTGCCATTTCCCACTTATACGGTCTTATTTGAAGATCGGCATTAGAAATATCAGCCCAATCGAGCATTCCAATGTTATCTTCCGATAATAAAGTTTTGGTTTTACCAACCAAATATATAGATGGTTCAACCTTTCCGTATGTAACTTTCACTTGAATATATGGTGTAGGTTTCTCATCTTCATTTCTTGGGTTTAAATATCTAACATTGTAACCCAACTCTAATAGCTCTTTAGTTTTTTCTTCGTCCAAAACCACACAAAAACTCCGATTTCCGCTCGGATTGAATTTTCCTTCTTTCCCACTGAAGTTTCTAAATATCAATTGTGCGTTTTCGATAATTACTTTATTGTTTTTCATAAATTTCCTCCTCATTTTTTTTCCAATTGATTGGTGTCTGACTGTCCACATTTACTGGATTGTTTAAACAGTAATTGCAAATATCATTATCTTCCGGTTCTTTGTAATGAATACAAGTTCTACATTTTTCAAAGTTAACAATTTTTAATGCCATAATATCCTCCTAACTGCTAAACCATTCAAAATCACCGTATTTAGAGATTGTATCTATTGCTTCATCGACCTTTTTCATAAAATATGATTCATCAATAGCATCTTCACAAATCCCTTTAACTGACTCAAACTCAAGCCATCTATAGCCTTTT
>JAUNFB010000045.1:0-1364 GCA_030525245.1 Erysipelotrichia bacterium | reverse complement strand
CCGTTGCATATGAATACTTTCCATCTTTCTCACGCATTAGTAAACCACCACCTTTTCCGGGTTTTATAGGACAAAATAGTCCGACTTTACCTACAAATGTGTAATGGTCTTCTTCCGGATTCTTTTCATTCATATTTAAATATAATGCTGTGCTTACCGATTTAGTTTCTGTCATATCCTCTAACTTGATCTCCTCATGAGAAAATAACTTTTTAAATACATAAGGTATTTGAAATTGTAATCCTGTTGCAGTCCATTCTCCAGGAGTTTCAGGATCGTCCTTAGCGCATTTTGCAATATAAACCGCATCGTTAACTAAGCAGAATTTTTCAAATATATGTTCCACAGCAAAATTGTATCCATATCGTTTTCCATATGCATAAACGAATTCTTCTATTTCCTTTGTAGGATTAACGATTTTTATTGAATCCGTCTTTATATGAACTACCTCGCCACCACGATATCTTACCTCTTCTGCTAAATTGATCATAAACAAAGCTCCACGTTTTGCTATGAAATTATCTTTGTTTCTAACATCTCTGAATGGATTATCGTAACTTGCTGTAGTTTGACCATAAACAGCATTTATAGCAATCTTTAATGCTCTGGCTAATCCTTTTGCTTTTGATGAATCATCCAAATATATTACAAGTTTTCCGCCAAAAAGTGTTTTTGCGTCATCGTATCTCTTATGCTTTATGCATAATCTTGCTTGTAATAAATCATAGAAATTTTGAGTATAAGGCCCAAAAGCGTACTCTGCACAAGCAGAATTTGGGTGCATAGATTCAACATCAAACACCTTAACATTTACATACATTCCGGGAACTCCTTCTACTCGTCCGCCTTCTCCAACTTCACACTTTTTGTACTTGCTGACTCCGTTTTCAAAAGAATATCCTGGAAAATACGGCAAATAGCTATCTGCACCGTGATACTCCTTCATCATTAAAGGATAATTTTTCTCTAAGAATGTATTCATATCATCGGGAATATCATAGAGAGGCTCCGCAAGGTTTCTGTATTGGAACGATGATTGTGGTGACTTATTATCACCAAATATCAACTTTGCTGTTAGACTATTCGTGGTATCATTTATACTTCCTCCTGAAATATCAGCCAAAATTTCTCTTGCTACAAAGTCTTCGTGTCTGTTTTTAAATACCGCTTCGGTAGCGAAAACATCGTTATCACAATATTCAGCGACCTTTTCCCATTGATCTTCAGGAACATCTTTGTCCCAAGGCAAACCGAGTTCTTGATGGTGTATTCCTAATTCGATTTCCCATTTCTTTAATGATTGCTTTTTACTGCAAAAATCATAGACATCTGTATATGACAAATTATAAGCTTGTCCAAAGAAA
>JAUNFB010000108.1 GCA_030525245.1 Erysipelotrichia bacterium | reverse complement strand
AAATCCTGTTCAAATATAAATAATATCCAAGCTATGTTGTAAAACTGTGAGCAAGAAATCAATCCATATATCGTAGCGGTTTCTTTATTCGGTGTTTCTATAAAATACATCAAGAACAACAATATTGCACAAAATGCGTATCGCTCATTCATTTTGACAGAAAGCATATAAGAACACAAAATCAATATTGCGCCTGTAAGATAATACTTGCCTTTACTTTTACTTTTAAAACACACCATTGCCGAAAAAGCAACTGCGGCAGCAATGAAAATATATCCCATTACACTCGCCCAAGTTGTTATATGATTATAATTTTTTCCTATAGCCGCCCAAAAATTAAAAGCGTTTTGAACTATATATTCGCTACCCTTCAAAGTTTCTTTGTACTGTTCAAATACATACTGCACGCCATACGGCATTACAACAACAAACATTGCCAATATAGCAACACAACCCCAAATCAAATTTTTAAGAAAATTCTTCTTATCAAATCCGTCAAAAAAGACCTGTTCAATTATACCGTATATCAATACCGGTGTTATTATGAACGATTGCGGTTTCAATAATATACACAAAGCAAACATAAAATATGAATATATAAGTTTCTTTTCCGTTATAAAATAAATCATCACAGCAATAGCAACCGTATATATTACATCGACTTGTCCCCACAATGACGAATCTGTAATCACAGCAGGATTGAACAGCCAAAATGCCATTATCAACAGAGATATATTTTCAGAAAATTTCTTTCTTGCAATTTTATATACAAAAACACCGCCAAATATATCGACCATAATCGCCGGAATCTTTAAAACAATATTAAAGACCACATCCGACGGATAATGAAATACATTGTTCAATTTACCTATTACCCACAATACATACATATATCCGGGCGGATAGTTATTAAATTGATCGGACGAATAAAATGCCGCAAATCCATCATTCCCCAAACGACTCGCCCATGCTCTGAAACAACTTGTATCATAGCCGTGTCCCGAAAATTGGAAAGCGCATATTAATCTAATCGCAAACGCAACTACGCATATCAATATCGGATATATATAATTAACTTTATTTTTCTTTAATTTGTAATCATCATATTTAAGTCCCACAAAAAGGCACATTGCCAAAAATATGCAGATTACACTTAAAATAGTCACCATATTTCATTTCTCCCTACATATATATAGACGCAACGCATATTGCAAAAGCCAGCATAACAGCCTTTATGATTTTTTTAATCTTAATATTATTTGTACAACATATCGCCTCACTCATAAACACTGCTCCAAGCGGTGCAGTAATTGCGATATATCTAAAATCGGCAGTGCACAAATGCGGATACTGAACATTAAACTGTATATATGATACCATTATGATTATCCACATTGCCAATGCGCCGACGCGTATTTTTTTATCGCAATTCTTACCCTTTACTCCTACATAAACCGCTGACGCAACAGCAGTAATAACCGTTATTATATTCGCAAGTATCAAAATCGAGCACATAAAAAGATTTGCTTCATATTTTCCCTCTGCAAACATTGATGTTTTTATGGCATGTATCGGTATGCTGTATCCCTCAGGATAATAGAAAAACGGTTTTTTCAATAAATCTACAATATCAAAACCGAAAAATCTTTTATACCAAGCTATATCACCTTTATATATAGGTATATTTGTCGGCAACATTTGAACATACCCCAAAGGCTGATTAAATAGCACAAGATTTCTTATCGGGTACCACATTCCGAGCGGCAAGCATATTACCACAAATACCGCTAACTGACAAATAATTTCCTTACACTGCTTTTGTTTAAAATCTTTCACAAGGCAATATATCATAACAATTCCGGTCAAAATAGCTATTGTACCGACAGAAATTTTTGTCATCATTCCCAATCCAAACGAAAATGCCAGTACAATAATTGTTTTCATATCTCGTTTCACATACCACTTATATGTATTAGTCAGGCAAAGCACAATAAAAAATGATGCAAGCATATCATAGTTACCTCTAAGCCCCATAAGCATAAACGAAGGATGAAAAGCAGAAATCAACATTACCCAAA
>JAUNFB010000107.1 GCA_030525245.1 Erysipelotrichia bacterium | reverse complement strand
AAAGATGTTGGCGGTGAGTTAAAAAATATGGACGCAAAAAAACAACGTATTGGGCTTATCAACAATAAAAGCGGCAATAGTTTTGATGATATTGCGCTGGCGGCTTGGGAAAACGGATATTTTCCCTCTTACTCTGAACGTCCAACCATAAATGATCTATTGGAGGCAATAAGCACTGAACTGTTTGGTGAAAAACACTATCAATACCAAGATGGTAACCCTTTTTCTATGACTGAATATGTCAACAGTCTTGCTGAACAAATGGATATGCTTGGCGTGGATTATAGAGGTATGAGTGCTGAGGAGGCTGAGGCGGCTTATAACAAAGCGGCTGAGGAATACAGTAAGAACGCTAAACAGTATGAATCTGAGACAAATGCAAACGATGTTAGTATTGATGATTTTACGTTATTTCAAGAGGCTAAGGATTTGACGGATAAGATAAGCAAAATTGACGCGGAAAAGCTGGAATATGAGCGCAAGGATATAAACCCTGAACTCAAAGGTAGAGAAAACGAAAAAGTAAAAGCGGTTAAAATTAACCGCTTTTTTGCTAAACGTGCCGAAAGCAAAGATATTAGTCTTGATGATGTTGTTGCCGCACTGGACACTAAGGTTAAGAGAAACGCTAACGGCGCGCGTGTTTTGAAAAACAGCGCGAGAGGTGAAACGGTTACTTTATCTAAAAATGCGCTTAGCAAAATGTTTAAGTCAACAAGCAGTCGGCTTGGCGGTAATGTTGGCGGTATATTAGGCAAGGAGTGCATTGCTAATATTGCTGATATATTTGATAGTGCGATACTAGTCAAAACGCATAATGACGAAAAACACGGCTCTAAAAACAAGATACATCGTTACGCAAATGTTATACAATCTCAAAAAGACAACGATTCGCCGGCTGAAACTTATATTGTAAAAATCACGGTAAAAGAATTATCCGGTGGGCGCAAAGATTTAACCGATGTAGAAATTGAGGGAAATAATGATAAAAACCTTGCCGCTTATGATTTAAAAGTAAGTAAAACAAATACCGCTGGAAATTCCCTGAGGAACTTCGCGGCAGGCGCAAAAGCGACAGTCGCAAACAACAGCGGTAATGACATTATTATAGATGATTTAATTGATTTTGTCAACACTTATATAGACGAAAAGATAAGCATAAATGGTGTTGACCGGTGGGCAACCAACAGTAACGGCAATCGTATAGCAAAAACCGCGGAGGGTTTGCGCGCCTTTTATGAATGGTTTGGTGATAGCAAAGTTGTTGACGCTGATGGAAAACCGCTTGTTGTTTATCACGGCACACCAAAAGTTTTTGATACATTTAGTAAGGATAAAATTATACGCGGTAATGGTTTTTGGTTTACAACTGATAAAAAATATGCTGAAAGTATAAGAAACAGAGAGGGTAAGATAAATGTTTTAGATGTATATTTAGTGGCTCGTGATATAATTGATGTCAATAAGGAAAGAGAAAAATTTATATCTTTGGCAAAAGAGCATTTATCTGACGTAGTTGATTTTTCTGATGTTGGAGATAATTTTATAATATCTGAAGCAATGAGTTCAAAAACTTTTCCGTCTTTTTTGCAAGATAAAGGATTTGACGCAATAAGTATGGGTGGGGGCTTTGAAGTTTTTAATTCTGAACAAATAAAATCCGTTAAAAACCGTGGCTCGTTTAGCAGTGATACTGGAAATATTTATTTGCAAAGCGCAATATCTGATGAACAGCTTGAGGCTGATTTAGCGGAATTTGATAAAATACTGGACAGCTTTGCGGCTGATAATGCTGAGTATTACGATAAAAAGGATAAATACAATGCGGCGCGTAAGATAAAGAAAAAATATCAAGATTTCTTTATGTATAACATTGCTGACGCGTCTAACCCTTATGGACGGCACGATCCTTTCTATTTTGAGTATGACGGCAAAAAGGATATTACAAATATCTTCGTACCTAAGAAACTTGAAAAAAGCAGCTCTATTATTCTCTACCGTGGCGCTGAACAAGTATTTGTCCCGGTGGCTGAATTTAATGAGAATAAGTTTAAGAAACTCGGCTATAAACTGCAAAAG
>JAUNFB010000106.1 GCA_030525245.1 Erysipelotrichia bacterium | reverse complement strand
TATCATTACATTTAATATAAAATCCAATAACACAAATGTCTTTAATTGGGAATTGCGTCAAACAATCATAGCCTTCTGGATTAAAAACACCAATATTAATTCCATCAACAAGACTTGACTTCGTTGTCCCATAGTGCCAGCCATTAAATTCAGTGGCTTCTAACATATCTCCATTTAATACTTTTTGAATAAAATCTTCGTGTGAGAGAAAATGATAATCTTGTCCATTTTTCTCATTTTCTCTTATTGGTCGAGTAGTGCAACTAATAATTTTATGATATTCTGGGTGCTCAGCACAAATTTTATTAAGCAAAGTATCTTTGCCTGCCCCAGCCTTCCCCATTAAAGCGATTATAATTTTCATGTTAAATCCTCACAATGTGGTTCATATATTTTACAAAAATAACGCGGTATGTCTATACTATGTATATACTTTTGTTTTGCACGGCATTCCCACCAATCAACTTCATTAATACAACGATGTCGTGCATATACACAATAAATACATTTTGGGTGGCGAGACCGCCACGCCAAAACGTCATTAATTTTCATCATCTTCTTGTTCACCTTTCGCTCGTTCATATTGTAAAGTTAGACTTCCATCTGCTTTAATCTCAGTAATACGATATAACTGATGCCCTTGCGTTGAAGCGTATTTCTTTGGAATAAAATCATCACCACGACGCATACCAGTTATAATTAACATATTACCTCTATTGAACCAGCTTTTTTCGATAACATGTTTCGACCCATCTTCACCACGGGCAGAAATTTGTTTATCAAATAAGGCAAAATATTCTTTTCTAAACCAAACATGAACAACTCCGTCTGTGGTCAAAAGACTAATATCACCTTTTGTTTTATTCTTTGCGATAACAGTACCACAAATATGAGTTAATTTATAGATTGGAATAATTACACCTTTTCGGTGAATAACAGTATCTACAATAGGTTCTTCTGGAAGCTTATTAAAATCACTTAACCCATAACGCAATTTATTAACATTTTTAAGTTCATGGTCGTGATGGTAATAGCACATTACTTCCATTTCCCAAGCTGAGTATGTACCTTTTGCATACTTCTGCCAGTCATCAGCAAAAATCATTTTATTTAACTGATAGAGCATTTCTTGCTGGTTCTCTTTAATATAATCACGAATTTTGTCCATAACTTTTTGATAGACCTTATCCCATGCCTTTTTATTTAGCCAGTAACAATTATCGTGCATATTAATCGGTGCATCACAAAAATTAGTTTCAAGAAAACGCATAGCTCGTTCATCAAGACAAAACTCTAATGCATTTGTTTTACCACAAATATCTTTTAAATATCTATTGAATTCAAAAACAGAACGCTCTTTTTTTAGAGTATCAGGAATAAGATTACGCTTTAAAAGAGTTGACATATTTTGCAGATTCAAACGAACTTTTTTATCACAAGTTTTCCAAATGTATTGAGCCATAATTTTTTTACGTTCATCAAAAGTGTCAAAAGCTCCACTTTTAATCAACGAAATAACTGCTTGCTTATTTGCTGGCACTTTTAGTAAAAAGTCTGCAAAATTGACATATGGACGATTTTTACAAATCATATCAATTACATCATCGCCAACATTCAAAAGTCCTTTTAGCCCAAAGAAAATTTCACCAGAATCTGCTTTAGGCTTAAACCCATATTCAGAAATATTAATATCAACCGGTTTAATTATAATCCCTCGGCTTGTGATGTCACCAATTGCTTTCGCTATTTTGCCATAATTTGTGGTTCCATCCATTTCTGAATCTGTTGCACCACTATTTACAATAAGGCAAGCGGTATTCCAATAAACTGGATTAAATCGTGTGCCTAAGATAAGAGTCTGAATACCAACAAAAGAATATGGAAGTGAATGATTCAAACTAAAAGCATAACCCAATTGCGGAGCGATTGCTAATTCCCAGACATAATCAGCGTATTCTTTCTCCATCGTTCTATAAAAATGTTCTCTTAATTCTGGAATACGCTTCATTTGTTTTTTGGCGACGATTTTACGTGCATCATTTGCTTCGGCAAGAGTAAATGAAGAAATGTTTTTATCCATAAGAATCATCATCATTTGCTCTTGAATCGGAACGCATCCATAATATTCGTCACAATATTTATGAAGAGCTTGAATCAT
>JAUNFB010000044.1 GCA_030525245.1 Erysipelotrichia bacterium | reverse complement strand
CAAGTATATCTTATTTGATCAAACGAATTATGCATATGGATTATAAGTCTATGCTGAATAAGATTAACAAAATTCATAAAAAGACCGGTAAAAGTCGCTTAAGTATCTTTTTGGATATGAAGGATTGTGCTGTTAAATACGGTGCCGGCTATTCCGATTATGATTTGTATGAAATGTATAATTTAACGGATCAACAACGGGATACATATATAACCCGTGGCAGAAATAATGATTTGGTTTTGAAATACAATCAAAAAGAATATTTTCATTTGATTGATAATAAGGCTGAATTTAACACTCTGTTTGAAAAATACTTAAAAAGAGATTGGATAAAAGTAGATGGTACAGAAAAAGAAAGAGTACTTGATTTTTTGCGCAAGCATCAAACTTTTATGACTAAGCCTATGATGGGCAGTTGCGGAAAGAAAATTGAAAAATTGAATACAAAAGATTTTGCTTCACTTGAGGAATTATATGATTATCTGAACAATAAAAATTTCATTTTGGAAGAGATCATCATTCAAAATGAGCAGGTTGCTGCGGTTTATCCCGGTTCAATAAATACAGTAAGAGTCGTAACTATTTTAAAAGACGATATTCCTCACGTCATATGTGCTTATTTTAGAATAGGTAATGGCAAATTTGTGGATAATTTTAATTCCGGCGGTATGGTTGCACCTGTCGATATTAAAACAGGAATTGTGAGAGATGCCGCTATTGATAAGCAAAAAAATTTATATACCGTTCATCCTTTAACCGGACATATTATAAAAGGATTTCAATTCCCGGATTGGCAACAGGCTTTGGATATGTGTAAAGAAGCCAGCCATGTAGTTAAACAGATGGGTTATATTGGTTGGGATGTCGGATTTTCAACAAAAGGTCCCTTGTTTGTAGAAGCAAACGAATATCCCGGTCACGATATTTATCAGTTGCCTCAGCACACTCCGGATAAGCAGGGCATGTGGCCTTTATTTAACAATATTTAGACTTTTTTAGCCAATTAACGACATAGTGTGCTAAAATAAAATTAGATAGGAGTATTATGGCAGAAAACAAACCGATTCTAGCAGCTTTACAGATAGAAGATCATCAGCTACGCTTTGTTGTCGGGCAGTTTTTTAATGATGTATTATATATTATTTTCCGTCAAACTGTCGCCGTTAACGGTTTTGATGGTAGCGGGATTTATGATGAAAAAATATTGGTTGAGGCCATAAAAAAAGTAAAAGCTTCTGTAGAAACAGAATTGAAAAGTTCGCTGGAGGCAGTATTGTTATGTGTTCCGGCATATAGATTTAAGAAAGAAAAAAGGTCATTTGAGATTTTATTATCGGATAATAAAGTGCGCTATGAGGATGTCAGGGAGATTATTCAAAGCGCTTATAATACAAAAGTAGGTAATGATTTGGAAATTATAAATGCGATTTGTAACAGTTATCGCACCAACGGTATTAATTATCCTAAGATACCTTTGAATGAAAAAAGCGAAATGTTGTCAGCGGAAGTTGACTTGTTATGCGGCGATAAGGCGGCGGTCTATGATTTGGTGAGAATTGTTGAGAAAGCCGGACTTAGAGTTTTGAATATATATCAAGACGGTTATGCTGCTGCTTATGAAGCGGCATTGTTTGAACAAAGTTTTAATAATTATGTCGTAAACATTCATTTGGAAGGCAATCATACTGTCTATACATTGATCTATAACGGGCGAATTATTTCCGGATTCAGCGAAGCAATCGGCTACGATCAATTAATTAATCCTTTGATTAAGCGTTACGGTTTATCTTATAAAGATGGCAGCCGTTTATTGTTCCGCTATGGAATAATCGGTGAAAAAACGGCAGAAGAAAGAATTATTAATCGTTGGAATGAAAACAATCAGATAAAAACCATTACCTATAAGGATATTCAAGAAAGTATTTATGATGAATGTTGTAAAATGATAGATGGTTTTTATACATATTGCAGTAAAATTATTGCCGGTGGAACCGTGATGACTTTTATTACCGGGCAGGGAGCTAATTTGCAAAATCTTCAGGAGTGCTTGACTTCAAAATTCAACAGTCCTGTAAAATGTTATTGCCCGGATACTTTGGGTTGTCGTGAGCCAAGGTGGACATCTTTATTAGGTATTTTATCTATATACAAAGATAATATGCCTTTAAACAGTAAGAATGCTGAATGTATCGATCTTGGTGCTTATAAAGATAATTTATTTCCTCAGCAAGAGGAACAACAAGAAAGTAATTTTACCGGTAAATTGAAAAATTTTACGGACAGAATATTTGTGGAAAAAGATTGAGGTAAAAAAAGATGAGTAATTTTAATCCTGTAACAAGAATAAAAGTTTTCGGTGTCGGCGGTGGCGGATGTAATGCCGTTAACAGAATGGTCGAAGCAAATTTAATAGGTGTGGACTTCTATGTTGTCAATACCGACCAACAAGTTCTTTCTTCATCAAGAGTGGAAAATAAGATCTTGATTGGTTTTAATACCACTCACGGTTTAGGTGCCGGAGGAAATCCGGAGGTTGGAAGAGCAGCCGCTTTAGAATCTATTGACGAATTGAAGGAAGCTGTAAAGGATGCCGATATGATCTTTGTTACTACCGGATTAGGCGGTGGTACAGGAACAGGTGCAGCACCTGTAGTTGCTCAATGTGCCAAAGAAGCAGGAGCATTGACAATCGGTGTTGTTACCAAACCGTTTGAGTTTGAAGGAAAAAGAAGAATGATGCAGGCTCTTAACGGATTAGATGAATTGAGAAAACAGGTTGATTCATTGATTATTATACCTAATGAAAAAGTAAATGAACTTTTGGGTGGTATACCGTTCAAGCAGGCGTTTGTGGAGGCTGATAATGTTCTTCGTCAGGCAGTTCAAACCATTACCGATTTGGTTTCTTACAACGCAATGATTAATTTGGACTTTGCCGATATTAAATCGACAATGGCCGGTCAAGGTTCTGCTTTGATCGGTGTCGGTCAGGTTAATGCCGATGAAATGAGTAATAAAGATGAAATGGCTAAAGAAGCAGCTGCCAGAGCGATAAGTTGTCCGCTTTTAGAAGCCAGCATTACTGGTGCTCATAAAGCAATTATTAATGTCAGCGGCGGTGATTCTTTGACAATTGACAATGCCAAAGAAGCGATCAATTATATAAAATCGGTTGCAGGCGGAGACATGGATATTATTTTCGGATTGGCTTACAATGATAATTTGAAGGATTCATTTATCGTAACAATTATCGCTACCGGTTTTGAAGAAGAAAATAATACTGTTTTTGAACAAAAAAATTACGATGCGGTAAAACCTTTGAATAATACCGATAGTGAAATAGATATGCCTGATTTCTTTAATCGTCGTAACGGCTAAATAAAAATAGTAAAGCCCTTTTTAAGGGCTTTTTGTAAGGAGTAAGTATGCGCAAATATAAAAAAGAGGATGAATTATCTTATTCTTTGGGCACAGAATTGACTTTGGAATTGCTTTTGCAACATCCGCAAGATGTCATTAGGGTATATGTTCATTCCAAACAAAAAGATAATCCGATTTATAACCGTATAAAGGTGTTATGTGATAAATATCAAAAAGAAATAGTTCAAAATGACAAGATATTCAATATACTTTCCGATAAGGATAATTGTTATATTATTGGTTTGTTTAAAAAATATGTGTCTGAAATTGATCGTAATGCGAACCATTTGGTATTGGTTAATCCATCGAACATGGGAAATTTGGGGACAATTATCCGTACCTCTTTAGGCTTTGGAATTAATAATTTGGTTTTGATCAGACCGGCTGTGGATATTTATGATCCGAAGTGTATTCGAGCAAGTATGGGTGCTTTTTTTGAGCTTAATTTTGAATATTTTGATAGTTTTGAACAATATTTGTCTTCCGTCAGCAAAAGAGAAATTTTTCCGTTTATGTTAGATGGGGCAAAACAATTGGAAGAAATAGAGATACCGGAAAGGTATTCGTTGGTATTCGGGAATGAAGCAACAGGATTGCCTAGTGACTTTCATCGTTACGGGCAAAGTGTTTTTATTAAACATTTACATACAATTGATTCATTAAATTTAACCAATGCGGTAAGTATCGGCTTATATCAGTTCACTTTAAGGAGAATTTAAAATGTTCAAGAGATTTATCACTTATTATAAAGATCACAAATTGGTGTTTGCATTAGATATGCTGGCATCTTTTTGTGTCAGTTTAATAGCGGTTATTTATCCGATATTGACAAGAAAAATGTTAAATGATTTGATCCCTAATCATAAATATAAAATGATTATCACTTTCGGTTTGATGTTATTGGGCTTGTACATTGTTCGCTTTTTTTTAAATTACTTTATTCAATATTACGGCCATGTCATGGGAGTATATATTCAAGCTAAAATGCGCAGTGATTTATTTGCCCATTTGCAGAGAATGTCTTTTTCTTTTTTTGATAACAATAAAACCGGAGAAATCATGACCAGAATGACCGACGATTTGTTTGAAATAGCGGAATTAGCTCACCATGGACCGGAAAATATTATTATATCCGTTATTACTTTGTTGATTTCTTTTGCTTACCTTTTAACTATAAACGTTCAATTGAGCTTAATTATTTTTGCTATGGTGCCGATATTGGTAATCGTTGCTACAAAATTACGCCGTAAACATATGATTAATAAGCGTCAATGTCGTAAAGCAATAGGAATTATCAATGGGAAATTGCAGACAAGTATTTCCGGAATAAGGGTAACTAAAGCATTTACTAACGCATCTAAGGAGCAAGAAAAGTTTGAAGAAGGAAATGATTTGTTTATTCAGGCCAGTAAATCGCAATATAAAACAATGGCTCAATTCAACTCATCTACAGCCTTTATTATTGATATATTTAATGTTGTTGTTTTGATTGTCGGCGGTATATTTTTATATGATCAGAAAATAGATTTTGCGGATTATTCAGCCTTTATTTTATCCGTTAATTTGTTTTTAAGCCCGATAAATAAGCTGATATCTTTTATGGAACAATTTCAAAGCGGAGCCAGCGGTTTTGAACGCTATTGTGAAATCATGGATATCGCTGAGGAAAAAGACAAAGACGGCGCAACAGATTTGGAAAATGTTCAAGGTAATATTGAATTCAAAGATGTAAGTTACGGATATGATGAGAATAATGTCTTGAAAAATGTCAATTTGAAGATCAATAAAGGTGAGACTTTTGCTCTTGTCGGGCCATCCGGTGGTGGTAAAACCACGATATGTCATTTAATTCCGCGCTTTTATCCTTTGGAAAAAGGGCAGATATTAATTGACGGAAAAGATATTAATACAATTACCGCTGATTCTTTAAGAAAAAATATCGGCATTGTGCAGCAGGATGTATATTTATTTGATGATACAATTGAAAATAATATATTATACGGTAATTTAACAGCTTCCAAAGAAGAAATTATCGAGGCGGCAAAAAAGGCTAATATTCATGACTACATTATGTCATTGCCGGATGGTTATCAAACCAACATCGGTGAAAGAGGAGTAAGATTATCCGGCGGTCAAAAACAAAGATTATGTATTGCCAGAGTATTCTTAAAAAATCCGGCAATCTTGATTTTAGATGAAGCAACAAGTGCTTTAGACAATACAACGGAAATATTGATTCAAAAAGCTTTGGATGAATTGTGCAGAGGAAGAACAACAATTGTTGTTGCTCACCGCTTATCCACAATTAAAAATGCCGATGAAATAGCTGTTATTAATGATGGAATGATAATCGAAAAAGGCAACCATCGACAGTTGTTGGAATTAAACGGACAATATGCTAAATTATATAACGAACAGTTTAGAACTATCTAGACTGTTTTTTGTTGTTTCTTCATTTTGCTCCAATTTATTAAACCATAACAGTCATTGATTGTATAAAGAATGAAAGTTATAAACACGGTTATGGTTGTTTTTTGATGCAACAGAAGCGGGTAGATCCATAAAGTCAAACCGACCATATCTTTAAGCAAAAAAAACACATATCCCAAAGTAGACATCTTTGCGGTATAATAAAATGCCAAAGCGGATATGGAAATAGATAAGGCGGAAATAAAAGGCAAGGCTGTATTAAAATGCTTCAGCATTAAATAGTAAAATGGATATAAAATGATTTGTGATAACATTGAAATTAATAATTCTTTTTTCTTTAAATCTTTGATGATTATTATATTTTCTTCTTTATTCTGTCCCTTACTCCAATTATATAAACCATAAACAGATGATGGCAATAAAATAAATGCGGATATAATTACTTCCGAATAGTATTTTTGCTTAGAAGAAATGTAAAGATAAATTATTGTGGCTAATATTTCATAAACATAACCTGACTTTTTTCCTTTAGCAATCAGAATTGCATTAAAAATACATAAGATGCTGTAGATTAAACTCAATATACTTGCTTGGCTGACAAGAGCAATTATCGTCACGATAATAATGCCGATTATCAGATAACATTTTTCGTATAAATTCCATTTTTTTGCCATAATTCACCTATAAAATTCCAATATTTTGGTTTAAATATTGTATCATATTGTTATAGTTAAAAAAAGGAGCGAGTTATATGAAAGTGTTAATGGTTAACGGCAGTCCGCATCAATATGGGACTACTTATACTGCGTTAAAAGAAATGGAAAAGATATTTGTTGAAGAAAATGTGGAAAATGAAATATTTTGGATTGGGAATAAGGCAATAGCCGGATGTATCGGTTGCGGTTATTGTCGTAAAGAAGGCCATTGTTTCCAAAATGATGTGGTTAACGATTTTATAGATAAAGTTAAAACAGCTGATGGTTTTGTTTTTGCCAGTCCGGTTCATTTTGCTGCTGCTTCCGGAGCAATGACTTCTTTTATGGATCGGGCTTTTTACAGTGGCAGAAAACTTATGCGTTACAAGCCGGCAGCAATAGTAGTAACAGCTCGTCGGGCAGGAACATCGGCTGCTTTTGAACAATTATTAAAATATCCTACTATCAATGAGATGCCGGTTGTATCATCCAGTTATTGGAATAACTTATTTGGTGCCAATGCCGAAGATGCATTGCAAGATTTTGAAGGATTGGCAACTATGCGCAATTTGGCAAGAAATATGATTTACATATTGAAATGTTTTGAAGCCGGAAAAGAAAAGCAGGTATCTTTACCTGCCAGTGAAGAAAATATCAAGACAAATTTTATTCGCTGATTTTTTCAGCTTTCTCAAAAAAATAGTCAAAGAATTTGAATCCGTCAACAACGCCTTCTCTTTGAAAGTTAAGAACTGTTCGTTCCGGATGCCATTGTACGGCATAAATCGGAAGAGTGTTGTGACGGATAGCTTCAATTATATTATCGTCACTATGGGAAACGGCAATCAAACCGTTTCCTATTTTATCAATTGATTGATGATGTTGAGAATTAACTGTAGCTGTTTTACCGTACAAATCAAGCATGTAATCATTATTGATAACGGAATGATATCTATCCGAAAAATCGGGATTGTTGTGAGCAATATTTGTTTTTATGTCTTGAATTAAAGTACCTTTAAAATAGGTGTTAATTATCTGCAGACCTTTACAAATTCCGATTACCGGTTTTTTCATTTTGACAAAATGGTCTAAAAGTGATAATTGCATTAAATCAAATGATTTGTTAAATACAGTAACACTCTTGTCCGGTATTTGACCATATAAAGACGGATCTACGTCATAACCTCCCGGCAACAATAAACAATCAAAATCTTTCGGATTGATTTCCGGATGGTATAATTCCCAAATATAGTTGTAATAGTCTAATACGGCGCAGTAATTCTTTACATCATTGTAAACATTATGAGCAATTAATATTTTCATATTTTCTTTCCTTCTATTTTTCATCTTTGATTATTTGAACGATTGTGTCTAAGGCCTGTTTGGCTTCCGGAATGGGAAAAGCCGGGTAAACATGATTTAAACCTTCTCCAATGAACAATTCGGTCTTAATGTGGTTGTCTTTTAAACGGTTATAAAACTTTGTCACATCGGGATAAAAAATTTCATGTGTACCGACAAAAAGATAGATATCGTGTAAACCCTGGATATTTCCGTAAATCGGACTTAGGCGGTAATCATGTAAATCCGTTCCGTTTGCCCAATATTGACTGTCAACTTTTAATTCGTCAACTTTTAACATCGGATCGACATGAATATATTTTTCAATATCCGGATTAGTCATTGTTAAGTCTAGCCAAGGGGATAAAGAAATAATTTTATATGGTTGTTCAATATTATTGGCGTGCCAATATTGTGCTAAACCGATTGCTAAACCTCCTCCGGCACTGTCTCCCATCAAGACTATCTTTTTATGCGGGTGTTTTTGGCGATATTGGACATATAAATCTGTTAAGTCCCGATAGGCTTCTTTGAAGTCGTGCAATGGTGCCAAACCATAGTCCGGAACGATTATATATGATTGCAATTTTGAGGAAATATTCTCCAACATCATCCAATGAAAAACCATCATTTCATTAACATAGGCTCCGCCATGCAAATAAATGATTGTATAGTCGGTATTTTCTTCTTCGTTGAGATAAAATATCTGCATTTTATCAAAAGTCTGTTCTTTTAATGATTTAGACATCTTCATAAAAAGCGGTAAAGAATACTTTTTCTTGTCACCTTTATGTTTTCTGTATTCTAAGATCACCTCGGTAAGGATTGCACCTTTATCTATTGTTCCCAAAGAAATTAACTTTTCGGTAATTCCTGCTGTTGTTGAACGCTTTTTTTCTGTCATTATTGTTTCTCCTATTGGTATATTAACTTAATATTAGGAATTATGCAACTTTTATAATTAAAATCCGGATTATTCGTAGCAGTTGATGACTATTTTGTCAAATGTCATCGATGATAACTGCTTGCTTTTACGCATAAGTGTCTTACGGTATTCGGTGTTTCTGATGTCAAAAGTTAAACATTGCGTGTAATGTGATAGAAGTACATTCTGTAAATAATAATGTTATAATAAGGTAAGGGGAGAAATAAACTTTAACTGAAATATATTTAAAAGTTTATAAGCAGAAAATATGGGTATTTTTGATGAGCTTTTACGCCAAAAACCAACTAAAACACTTTTTGAAAACAATAAAAACAAATTAAAAGGTGAAAAATTAGCCAAAGAAATTTACCGAAGATTACAGGAAAAAACATCGGAAGATATAATCAGTTTCCAACTGTGTGAACAACAATGCTCATTAACCGATAACAAAATCGGCGGTGATTATTTTGTGCTTCCCGATGCGGATATTCCGATCAACAGCAATGGTCAGCCATTGATTCTTTTGGCACAATTGAATTTTGAAGAAATGCCGAAAATAAAAGAATTGCCTAATAGGGGCATTTTACAAATTTTTATTGACGGTCATGACGGCATATACGGAATGGATTTTGATGCTTATCAATCAAACATACGTTATATAGAAGAAGTTCCGGATTATCAAACTATTAAACAGTGCACTATTGTCTCTTCATGCGGAACAATCGGCAACGAAAAACAACAAGAGGAGTTGATTTTACCAATGGATAGTTCCAAGCAATTTATGTTGATTCCTAAATTAGTCAAACAGTGTCTTTCGATTGAAGATTACCGCTTTGAAAAATTTTTAATCAGTGAATGCGCAGATATTTTACCTGTTGATGAAAAGGGAAGGTATGATTTGTTTTTAGACGAGCAAGCATATGACTGGTTGTGTGATAATAATGTTTGGCTCGATTGTCAAATCGGGGGATATCCTCATTTTACGCAAAGCGATATTCGCAAGGAAAATACATCTCAACAGTATTTGTTATTTCAATTAAACAGTTGTAATGCAATAATGTGGGGAGATGCCGGAATCGCCAATTTCTTTATATCGTCAATCGATTTAAAT
Organism: Erysipelotrichia bacterium; assembly: GCA_030525245.1. GTDB lineage: Bacteria > Bacillota_I > Bacilli_A > Erysipelotrichales > Erysipelotrichaceae > UBA1783. Next base: position 201 of record JAUNFB010000044.1, on the reverse strand, counting down.
AAGAAAAATTTTAACAATGTATTATATAATTGGGATTGCGGATGATGAGCAACTGTATCAATGTATGTCAATTACTTTCGGAGTAACTACCGATTGATTGATTTATGATATTTGTTATTATAAAATAGTAAAGAAATGAGAGGGAAATTATGGATAAGTATATTTCAGTAAATTCTTATAAAGCCGGAAGAGGTTGTTTGT
>JAUNFB010000105.1 GCA_030525245.1 Erysipelotrichia bacterium | reverse complement strand
AGAATAAACACAAGATTTCCTGTGGCAGTTCATATGATGGTGTTGATTTCTTTTTGACCAAAATTGAAGTTGGACACAAAAGTGTCGTTTTTGCTGTTTTCAATAACTGAGTTGACCGCCGCAATGATTTTTTCTTTGCTGTTTAAGAACTCAACCTCACCGTTCAAATCAAATTGTTCGGCTGAATATGTATTGTCCAAATCATCGCAAAACTTTTGGCTGAAGCAGTAGTTGCAAAATTCAAAAAACTCGGATTTGTCTTCTCCGTGCTCTTCACAAAGATATGCCGTGCTGAGATTTTTGATTTGCTTCGAAGTGAAATATGTGCTGTTAAGCAAGTCGAGTAGCCTCTTTTTAGGGAACTTTTTCCTGCCGGCAAGAACATTTTGAAGCATGGTGCGGTTAATTTCGGTTTGCTTTGAAATTTGATATATTGTCACATTTTGCGTACTTATGTATTCTTTCAACAGTTCGTTAAACTTTTTCATATTCTCCTCTGTATCCTATGTAATCGGTAAATGTGTTACCGTTTTTTTTTTTTTTTGGTAACATAGTAAATAATATACACCTAAGCCCCAAATAATTCAATATGTTTCCTAAAAATAATGTTTGAGTAACGCTTAGGTAACATATTGCAACAGTAAAAAAGTTGTGTAATAATTTATTTGTTATTGTAAAAAAATAAGTTAAAATTTTGTGTTGAGTTGTATTTTGTTGATAAAAGAGGAGAAACATTTTTATGTTAAAAAATGCTAAGTGGATAATCGGGACGGTTGCTCAACTTCTATTGGTTATAATTGTAGTTCCTGTTGTAATGAAGTTTTTTTCGTTTTTTATAAATTTTGAAACCATGGCAGACAAAGCGCAATCCGTTTGTTTTAAAATGATTGCATCGATACCTTGTTTTAACACTTGGCTTAAATTAATGAAGGACTTTTGTGATTGGTCTTCAAGTGACAATGCGAATTTGTTTAATGAGCTTGTTATGAAAAATAAAATTATAACTACCGGAGTGGCCGGAGTTCAAATCTTTTTTCAAAGTGTGATGACTGCTTTTATTTCAAAGGTGTTTAAGGCAGTTCACAAAATGTTATCAGGTTACGGGGCACCTATTATATCGACTTTTTTAGGTGTAATAGTTTCGACCGTTGTAACTTATTTTATGAATAAGAATCAATCAATGGCATCAATAATTATATCAAATGTTTTGCTTTTGGGAATAATGATTGTCGGCTTCTTTTTCATGTTTAAATCTGTATTCGGTAGTTTAAGAATGAGAAAATCCGTATTTGTCTTAGATTTGATTGTAACGGGTCTTTCTGCCGTGATTACTTCTTTTTATTTGACAGTGATGGTATTTGCTGTAAATAATTGTGTGGGCGGCAGGTCTCAGGCTATTTCAACTTGCCTTGCCATAACTGTAGTTGAAATAATAAATTTGGTTTTATGTACTTTGCTTTCTTTAGCTTATGACAAAGATAAAGAAAGAGGTATTATATCGTAAATGTTTAGGAGGAACAGTATGAAAAAAATTTTGTCAACAATTATAGCTTTAGTAATGATAGTTATGTGCATCGTACCGGTTGATGTATTTGCAAGTGAAAAGCAAACAACAGTTAACAGATATAATGTTGTGTTTGTTATTGATGCAAGTACATCAATGAAGTATTCCGATAAAAATGATAACCGTTTTGAAGCTACCGATTTATTTTTAGGTATGCTTGCCAACAGCGGAAATTATGTCGGTACAGTTATATTTAATGGAAATATAAAAGCAACCGATATAAAAGATATTGACGGGAATAGTGCAAAAAAAGAAATTTCTAAAGCTATTAGGAATAATAAACTTGCTGCCGACACAGATATCGGAGGTGCGCTTTTAAAAGCAACCGATATGCTTAAGAACAACGGAAACAAAAATCTGCCTTCAATTATTATCCTATTAAGTGATGGTAATACAGATTTTGATGAGAAAAAACAAATTGATAAATCTAAGCAGAATAAAGAAACTGCACTTGAAAATGCAAGGGACAACGGTTATTCGATTTATACTGTCAGCCTTAACAGTAACGGTAAAGCCGATGCCAAAGAACTCAAAGCGATTTCAAAAGCAACTAAGGGTGGACTCTTTGAAGAGGTTAATGATGCCAAAGATTTAAAAGATGTTTTTGATAATACTACAGTTGTTGGCGTACCTGCAAATAAAAA
>JAUNFB010000043.1 GCA_030525245.1 Erysipelotrichia bacterium | reverse complement strand
CCCAATATTGCGGCAATTAACGGATATGCGGATAAATCCGGTAACATCGGCGGAAACAGCTCCCAAATCTTATAGAAACCGGAAACAAATAAGGTGGAAACAGCCGATACTTTAATAAAACGTGTACCTAAAAATTTAAATGCTAATAAATAACAGATAAAATCAAGTGCCGGTGTAATATAAGCCGGAGATATTCTTAGCCAATGCTCTACCAAAAGCATCAGCCCGATTATTCCGCCTTCGGTAATATCCGTTCTTTGATGAATATTATGAATTCCGAAAGAATATATCATTGCGCCTACTGCTATCCATAATATCTTTTTCCAAGTAAATCCTTCAATAAGTTTTTCATAAATATTCGATACCTTTAATTTCATATTTGAATCTCCTTTCCTGTATTGCTTATTATTTATTGTTTATGGTATAATCATAAACCTTATAGTAACTATAAGGTCAAGGAGGCAAACATGCAAAATCTGTTCTCTATCGGTGATTTATCTAAAATGCAAAATATATCTCATCAAACATTGATTTACTACGATAAAATCGGTTTTTTTTGTCCCGCCTATGTTGATCAAACAACCGGTTATCGCTATTACAGTATCAAGCAATTAGATTATTTAGATACTATCTGCATAATGAAAAAATTAGGTTTTTCTTTAGAAGAAATCAAACAACAATTAAATAGCTTTACAACCGAACATTCTTTTATCGCTTTACGACAACAGCTTTCTATCATCAATAATAAAATCACCGAATTAGAAATGATTAAAGTACGTATTCAACATCGTTGCACGCAACTGGAACAATCTATAACTATCAGAGATAATAATGGAATCATCTGTTTAGAAGAAGTGCAGCCTCTGACGATATTAATACAAAAAGTTGATGCACCTAATAACTTAGATATGCTCAGCATCGCTACCAAAGAATGTTTTGCCTATGCCTTCAAAAATCATTTGCCAATCTATTTTCAAAGCGGAGCAATTGTTCCCTACAAAAATATTTTACAAGGGCATTATACAGAGGCTTCCTATGCTTTTTTACCTACTGAAAAAGTCGAAAAAACAGATAAAATAGTTGAACTTCCACATGGACGATGTATTTATACATATCATATCGGAGATTATCTTTCTATCGATAAAGCCTATAAACGCCTATTAAATTATTGTCAAACAAATAAAATACAAATCATATCCGACTCCTACGAATTAGCGATCAATGATTATCTTTCTACAGGTGATGAATCTGAATACATCACCAAAATCATGTTTTATATCAATTGAAAAGATGTTACCTGCTTTTTGTAACATCTTTTACTTTAACTACAAACTGTTTCTGTACTGTTTAACCACATTCATAAATTCTCTGACTCTGTTTTCATCAACAGGGTTTTCGAATTTACCGTCCACCTTGAAAGTAGTAGCACATACAGCACCGTCAGAAGCCGATAACTGACGAACAATATTATCCTTGTTACAACCGGTATTGCAGAATACTGGGGTTTTCTTTACTGACTTCTTTACTTTAGTTAATACTTGCGTATCTGTCTCTTCTCCGGCAGTTAAACCCGATACACATATAGCATCCGGTTTACAATTGAATTCGGTAGTTTTTGCTATAGAAGCTATGTCTCTGTCAGCTAAATATTTAGCAGCTTCCGGAACAATATTGTATAACATCTTGACATTATCTGCTCCGATACGATGACGATGTCTGGCTGTTTTCCCCGGATCGGTATTCCATAATCCGAAATCACCGGCATAAACGCCTGATATGATTTCCCTAATGAACTTTCCGTCTACTGCCTTGGCTAAATCTAATGAGGCAATAGGATCCCATAAACAATTTACTCCATAAGGAATTTTAATTACTTCATCTTTTAATCTGCCGATAACATACGCCATTGATCCGATAGTAATCGGTTCTATCTTTGTTAAATAAGGCAATGAGTATTCGTTGGAAAACATTATTCCGTCAACTCCGCCATTTTGTAAAGCAATTACATCTGCTTTGGCTTTCTCCACAACCTTTTCCATTCCTCCTTTTTCATCATAATAAGGATCTCCAGGTAACGGTTGTAAGTGGCACATCGCGATTATTGGTTTCTTTACTTTAAACAGTTCTTCTGTCCAATTACTGTAATCTGCATAAAAATCTAAACTCATATCTCTTTTCTCCTTAATAATTAAAAAACAAATCGTATACCTCTTGCGCTTTCTTTGCCGCCAATACTTTTTCCAAAAACAGCGGATGTTTGACAATTGACATTATTCGCATCAAAGCATTCATATATTTTGGGGAATCTTCAATTGCGCAACACACAAGAATATTGACAGGATCAAATCCTTCTTTTCCAAATGAAACCCCATGTTTTAATCTGACTATCGCTATCGCCGGTTTAATTACTCCATCACCGGGTGCAGCATGCACCAAAGCAATATGAGGAGCTATCACCATATATGGACCGTTTTTCTGCATTAAATTAATCATTTGGTGAATATAATTCGGGGTAATCATTTGTTCCCACAATAATTTTTCCCCAACTTTTATTATCGCCTCTTTCCAATCTGATACTTCTAAATCCAATTCGATTCTGTTGACATCAAATAATGATCTTATAATATCCAAACCGGTCAATTCAAAATGCTCGCTTTGCTCTTCATTTCCTTCAATTATCTTATACTTATTTAATTTATTATATATATTATTAAAATCCTTTTCCTGCAGTACGGCATTTACTACAAGAACATCAATATTCTTCATTTGTAACGGTATTGTCGAAACAATCAAATCAATGTCATCCAAATTCTCTGTTTGATCGATATCATGAATTGCTGAAAATACGACTGTATTGCATTTGAAATGTTTTTTGATTTGAACAGCCACAAAATTACCGGTCGCCATTCCCGAACCGCATATCAAAGCAATCGTAGGTAATTTCTGCTGGCGGTACCTTTCCAATGCCGTTAAAATATGTAACAAAATATAGGCTATCTCCCCATCATTTAATGATATGTTCAATCCGTTTTCAATCACATAAATATTACTTTTGATAATTTCATAATCCTTACTGTATTTATCATGTATTTGTTTTAAATAAGGATTATCAATCGATTCATTTAATAATACCCGATGATAACAAGCAATAATATGGGCATTTAAATATTCCAAAAGTACTTTATCCGCATAAAAATTCACTTTATAACTTTCATTTAATTTCAATAAAAACTCGTGAATTATTGTATTAATATATTTAGGATTATCGGCTTTATTGTTGACTTGAATCTTTATTCTAAACTTCGACAGCACATAATGAAAAAATCTGATGCCGTCATCGGTAATATTCAACTGATCCTTCATTTTTTCACTAAGTACCTCAGTAAAAATATTTTTATGTTCCTTTAATTGTCCCAAAGAACATTTTAAAACAAATCCGTTTTCCATTCTGCTTAGCAATATTGAAATGATGAAAACAGCTTTAAAATAATAATAATCCGATAATTTACAATTGGTTTCATCTTCCGTCTCTTTGATTATTTTCCCTACACTGTAACGATACTTATTGATTTTTAAATAATTCATTAAATATGAAATGCAGGGATTAATCGGTGACTGAAGATAGTATTCATCAATCGCATCCATGCTGTTAATAACATCAATAATTATTTCTGTTCTCTTAGCTTCCGAACAGTTCAATAAAAGACCGTTTTTCTTATTTTTTTCAAATCCGACACCTACCGAATTAAAATATTCCTTAACATTCTTTATATCGGTATTTATCGTATTTTTGGATATAAACAGACTTTCTTGAAAATATTCGATTTTTATCGGTTCATAACAAGTAGCCAGAGAAATAATAATCATGTTTTTACGCTCATCGGCATCCAAACGATATTGAGAAAAACCGACAGATTCTATACTGCCGGATAAATAATCAATTTTTTCTCTGTCATGATTGACAATTATCTTTCCGTTATCAAATGAAATAACATCATTCAAACCGATCATTGCACAATAAAACTCAATGTCCTTGTAATAATTATAAATCATTCTTTTACTGACATTTATCTTATCACTCAGCTTATCTATTGTTATTACATTATCACCGGAAATGATAATTTCTCTCAATACATTGAATGTTTGTTTATTCATAATTTTACCTGTTTTGAGTACAATTTTATTGCCTCTGCCTTGTCGGAAAATATTGCTCTTCCCATAACTGCGGCATATACATTCGTGTCTTTTAAATTATGATATATGTGATGATTAATACCACCGTCCAACCATAATTTTAAATTGAATTTCTCCGCTAAATACATGCCATAATTTTTTAAATATTCTTGATATTCTTGTTTCGGATCATCATGTTCGGCAGTCAGCATCAATATTTGATCAAATGATGATAACATCCGATCATAATTTTTATTTATATCTCTGTCTGTCAAGGCTACCGACACATTTAATGATGCCTTACGGAATTTGTCAATAACTTCCTCCGGATTATCTAAATGATCAACCTGTATAAAAATAATGTCAGGTCGTATTTTTGCCAATTCGTCCAAATAATCCAATGGTCTCAACACCTCAAGATGCAATGATGTTGTTTTAGCGGCTCGCTTACAAATTGCCGAAGCCATTTTCATTCCGAAAGTAATACCACTAACCGCTATACCATCTTCGATATCAATATGTATATCATCAAAATATTTGCCGGCAAAATCCACCTCATCAGCAACATGTAATACATCGCTTGAAGCAATAGAGGGAGAGATAATCATCAATTATCTCCCCTAAATTCTTTTGCTTTTTTCATCAAAGTTTCTACTCTGTTTTTATCGACAGGATTATAGAAATAACCGTCAACCTTCAACCATGTTCCCACAACGCAACCGTCTGCTATTTTTAAAGTATCAACAACCGTCGTATCTTTTACACCATTAGAAGCAAATATCGGTGTATCTGTGGCAGTTTTCGCTCTTGATATCATGCTGTCATCAATTGCTCTTCCGGCTGTTACACCATATACTAACAATGCACTCGGTGCCACAGAAAAAGATACGCTCTTAGCGACTTCTTCAATAGGTCTTTCCGCTAATTGTTTAGCTCCTTCCGGAACAAGTGTTGCTAAAGTATAGACATTTTTACAACCGACATCCACTCTGTGTCTCTCGATTTCTCCCATCTTATAATTGGTAACACCATAATCACCGGAATATGCACCCGTTAAAGTCTCACGAACAAAACTTGCCCCCGTAGCCGCTGCCAGATCAAATACCTTATATGGATCCATCGCAACATCGACACCAAAAGGAACCTTTATTTCGCTTAATAATTCTCCGATAACTCTGGCCATTGTCGCAACGGTAACCGTTCTGACATTGTCAACATAAGGAATAGAAAATTCGTTACAAAATAATATTCCATCTATGCCTCCATCCTGTAAAGCATGTAAATCTGCTCTTGCTCTTTCGACTACTTTTTTGATTCCGCCTTCAAAATCATATTTCGGATCTGTCGGCATTGCCATTAAATGCATCATTCCTATTACCGGTTTATCTGTACCGAATAGTTCTGTCATCCACATAATTAATTGTCTCCTTTCATGGTTAATAGTTCATTTTCCAGAAATTTTTTTAAATCATCAGCCTTTAATTCGGTCAATGACTTTATAAAATTTTCGTTTTTTAATCCTCTGATAATCTTTGTAATCAATACTAAATGTTCCCTGTCATCCAAAAAAGCTAAATTGAAGATAGTTTTGACATCAATTTCCTCTTCCCAGTTTTCCATACTGGCAAACTTAACCGGCTTCTTTAACTTCAACACACATATAGCATCTTTATTAACGAAATCCTTACACGTATGAGGAATAGCCACCGGACATGTTTTTGTCAAACCTGTCGGATATTCTTTTTCTCTTTCCAAACAACTCTCATAAAATCCTTCTTTAACGCAACCGTTTTCGAACAATACTTTAGATGTCTGTTTTAAAGCTTTCTCTTTTGAATCCGCTTCGGATTCTATTACGAATAATTCACAACTGCTCATCTTCTTTATTTCCTCTTTTTCTGTGCCTCTTTCGTTACAATTTTGTCCGGTCTTTCCAAGTACACAATCTTGATACGATGCCTTTTAGCTTGAATCGTCTTTAATATTTCCTGTTGGTCTGCCAATGAAAAGACATTCATAACCGCAATCGGCTTTCTTCTTTTGAATGTTTTAAGACGGAATTTAAGCTGCGGATTATATTCAACATATTCGATCATATCCAAAGGTACATCTACTTTGCCCAATAATCCGTCATCAAAATAAATTCTTTCTTGATCGATCATCAAGATCACACGTTTATTTCTGGTCGCATACAATACCGATAATCCGATTAAGATCAGAATAAACAGCACCTTTTGGATATTATTTATTCTACCAAAGGGCGTAATCAATAAAATAATAATTGCTGCTATAACCGAACATATTCCGACTATCCGATAGTGCTTTTTTACTTTTTCGCTCGGATAAAATTTTTTACTCATAATTCATATTTTTTAGGGGGATGTCAACTATCCCCCTATTTGTTTACCATGCTTTAAATAATTTACCCAAGATACCTACTAACATACAGTTCCATTCCTGTATTGAATCACCGGTTACAAGGGTTGATGCTGAAGTAATATAGCCTACTTTCAATGCCATCTCGGTTACTAACGGAGACATGAAAGTATAAGCATACAAGCAATAAATCATATTAGCTGTTGAAGATACAATAATTTTCAAAATATCACCTTCAGCATACAATGAACACATACAAGTTGTATAAGCCAATGAACCTAAAGCGGCTAACGGGAATACGCCTACTCCCGGTAAGAAGGCTACAGCAACAGTAATAGGAATCATAATTACCGCACATTCCAAGCCCGGTTGATCACCTAAACAAAGTGCTTCATCCATTCCGATATTAATTTCATATTCGTCGCCCAAATGTTTTTGGAAGAATTTTCTGGCAGCATTAGAAATAGGAACCAAACCCTCCATTAATAATGAAACCATTCTAGGCAACAAAATAATTGCAGCACATAAAGTAACCGATACCGTTAATGTTGTTCCTAAGTCTTGGCCGGTCAAAACACATAATAAGATACCTACAAAGAAAGTAATAATTGATGTTTCACCGAAAGATCCTAATTTATCGTTGATCCATTTTAAATCAATACGCACATTTTTAACGCCCGGAATCAAATTCATAAGTTTGCATACCAGCCAGTTAATCAACCAAGTCAAATATGCATCGTTATTACAACAAGTTGTTCCTTCCAATCCGTAATACTGTTGCCATTTAGGTGCAATAATATCCGCAAACTTCAATACAGCCATAAATGTCAACAAACCGAATACAATACCGATTACAGTAGCAACAGTATCTGATAAACCTGCACCTAAAGCAACATAGTAAGCAACCGCACTTCCCAAAATGAAATGGAAATAGTTCCAAATGTCAACATCCATGGTCTTAGTAAAACGAACTCTAATCAAAATATAGTTCAAAATCATTCCTAAAGGTACAATTATCAAGGCAAATTTTGTTGACCAAGCAATTGAAGCTACACCTTCCCAACCGATATCCGTAATAACAAATCCGGCTCCTGTTCCTACATAATGATTAACAACCGGATCCAAACCGTTTATTAGCAACGATAGAATTGTATTAATTCCGATAAATCCGATACCGATTCTTAATCCGCTCTTTAGTGAATCAAAAAATTTGATGCCAAATATCAAACCTAAAATGGTAATCATAATTGGCAAAAATACCGATCCGCCTAAATCCATAACAAATTGAATAATACTGTTAATAAATTCCATAATATTTCCTTTCTATATAATATAAGAACTCTTATATTATTCATTAGCTAACTCAATTAAATTCTGTTTGATGGTTTCACGCACTTTTTCTTCATTTATTCCGGAAATCAAACCACCTACCTGAATAATTCTCGTTTTCAAAGTTTGATTTAAACGAGATGTTACGCAAAGCATGTCATATTCATCCGCAACCAACAATGCATCCACAATTCTTTCTTTGTGAATTTCAACTTGAACATTTGCTTCTTTAGCAATTTCATTAATTACCATTGCCGCAAATGATGATGTGGCTATACCGCCGCCACAGGCAACCAATATTCTTACTTTTTTCATATAATCATTTCCTCTGTTTATATGTTATCGGTTCCATCAAATTATGAATAGCACCAAATTGTTACAAAATATTTGAAACAAATTGGGAATTATTTTACCCGCAAAAAAAAAGCCCGGCTTATAAAACCAGACTTCTTAATCTTTAAACAGATAACAACTATTCTTCAGTAGTATTTTCCTGATGCTCACCGGCATGTTCATCTAAATCGATGATACTTTTTTCCTCTTCATCAGCATTTAAAATATCTTTAACTACCTTAGCACAAGCAGCTACAACAGCAGTAACGGCTGCTAAACCAAACATCTTCTTAAACATTTAATATAACCTCCTTTGTTATACATAATAATTATAACAATATTTATTGTTTTTGCAAATGACATTGCCAATTGTAAGCATCACGGCACATATCTTCAATCGTTAAATGAGCTTTCCAATGCAGTAATTCATAAGCCTTTTGCGTATTCGCATACACACTGTCCACATCACCGGCTCTTCTTGCTTCAATCCTATAAGGTATTTTAACATTATTGGCTTTTTCAAAACTGTGAATCATTTCCAATACCGATGTTCCCTTACCAGTTCCGATATTTATTTCCATACATCCTTCATGCTCTGCCAAATACTTAGCGGCAGCAACATGTGCATCAGCCAAATCGCAGACATGAATATAGTCGCGTACACCCGTGCCGTCAACCGTATTATAATCATCACCATATACATGGACATATTCTCTTTGACCGATTGCTACCTGCTGAATGTAAGGAACCAAATTATTCGGAATACCTTTAGGATTTTCTCCGATCAAATAGCTCTTATGTGCCCCAACAGGGTTAAAGTAACGTAAGCTGATTGCCCGCAATTGCTTATTAGCTCTGCAAGTATCGCGGATGATTTGTTCACACATATACTTTGTCCAACCGTATGGATTAGTACAGCCCAATCTCATTCCCTCAACCCGCTCACTTGGGTTATCAGCGTCATAGACCGTTGCACTGCTGGAAAACACCAATTTATAAACATTATGTTTCAGCATCATTTTCAATAAAGAAATTGTCGCATCTAAATTATTCCCATAATATTCCAAAGGTTTTTCACATGACTCTCCGACAGCTTTCAATCCGGCAAAATGAATTACCGTATCTATTTCATTTTCTGTAAATATCTTTTCCAATAATTTTTCATCACGACAATCACCGATATAAAAAGGTATTTCTACACCTGTTATTTTTTCAATATTATCGATCACATCGGCTCGCGAATTAACTAAATTGTCCAATATAACAACTTCATAGCCATTAGCACTTAACGATACAGCGGTATGACTACCAATAAATCCGGCACCGCCTGTCAGCAGTATTTTGCACATATACAAATCCTCCTATAATCATTTTATACTTTTTTTGTTTATTGTGACATATTTTTTATTTTTTTCTTGCATTAAACTTAACATTGTAGTATTATATCTGTGTTGCCTGAATAGCTCAGTCGGTAGAGCAATCGGCTGTTAACCGATCGGTCGTAGGTTCGAGTCCTACTTCAGGCGCCATTTTTTTTGAAAAAAAGTCCGATAAAATCGGACTTTTCAGAGTGTTGACAAAGTTCAACACTCTTTTCATTTATAAAGAAACATGATAAAATGAAATAGCGAGAAAAGATTTCTATTTTAACCAAAAGACATTCAACTTCTCGCTTTTATTATGCAAAAAAGGTATAATTAAAGTGGTTAAAATAGAAATGAGTTGATGTAAAAATGATAAGAATAAATAAAAATATTCAAAGTGAAATCTTAATGACTACAATGGAAGAAATAGTTCCTAAAGACAGTTTGTTTCGAAAAATAGATAAATATATAGATTTCACTTTTATTTATGATAAAGTAAAGGATTTATATTGTGAGAATAATGGAAGACCCAGTATAGATCCAGTTGTATTATTTAAAATAGTATTTATACAAGCACTAGATGGAATAAAATCAATGAGACAAACATGTAAGAAAATAAAAGTAGATGCAGA
>JAUNFB010000104.1:467-2221 GCA_030525245.1 Erysipelotrichia bacterium | reverse complement strand
TATCGGCCATTTCTTCTTTTCCTGTTGATGGCGCCCAATTATACCTAGCGGCTACCCATCTAACAGAATCATATAGGCCCCAATTACTTTGGGGCTGTGACAATAGTTTGATTTTTTGAATTAATTCAAAAATATCAAAAGTACTATCACAGCCAGTATAGCATCTAAATAATTTTGTGTTTTCGTAATAATATAATTTATGAGAGCCTTCTCCTGCGATGTTATGACAAATAGTCGCTGCGATAAAACCAAAATTTGTTATTCTTGGTTCACCGCCAAACTCATAAACTATATCAAATACCATATCAGTTGTTAATTTTTCTTTGATTTCGTCCTTGTCATAATACCGCATTAAAAAATTAGCCCTCCAGATGCAACTCCGTCACCGTGCCAAGCAGACCATATGTATCATTAATATAGTCAATCACTTTCTGTGGATTAAAATTGTCACCACAAATTTCTTTAAATTCACTTTTTGTCATTGTATAAGATAGTTCACGGCCCCAGATCTTATCCTTATTTGTCTTAGAGTAATATACATTATTCATAAAAAAATTCCCTCCATTAAAATACTGATTCTTCTTCTTTAAAAGTAACTTTTATATCTTCAATATTTTGCAATTCATATTGATAGTTTGTTAAAAATATTGGTTCAATACGGCAAGTGCCAAGATCAGCCTTGCACCACAAATAAACACCTTTATATCTGCCACGACGATTTTTATATACAGATAACTTTATAGTTGGGCCCATCCATCCGGGATTTTTTGCTATTACTGGTTCAAGAGCAACCAAATCGTCATCTTTAACTGGTAATAGAATTGAACCATAGTCAATTTTATCTGCTATTGCTTTTGCTCCTCGCAATAAATTTTGGTCAGGTGTTTCTGAATCATTATATTGCCCATTTAGCTGAGTTGCAGACATAATAAATACACCGTATTTTACACAAATGTCTTTAAGTCGTGTGCTTAACATAAAAAGAATATTATCTTCTCTTAAAGCAATTTTCCCAGCTCGCTGACTAATTTCTTCAAGAATTTTAATACTTGTATGAATATAATCATGAAAAAAGTATAAAATATGATTTTCTCTGATATTACGTTTAATTGTATTTTCAACATCTTGAAGATTAAATTCAGGCAATTCTTCTATATATAAAGGAGCCTCTTTAATAAGTTGCGCAGCCTTCATAACCCTATCGCGTTCATCTGCTTCATACTTACCTGCGGTGATATGCTCTTCATTTACCGCAGATAAAAAAGCTAACATCATTGTCTGAACCTCATCTTTACTTTGTTCTGTTGTAATAAACAAAGTAGGGAAAGTTTTTCCATTGTTGATCCAACGTTCATATTGAGTATCATAAATACTTGAGCAAGCAATATTACAAGCATCAGCAATCATAGAACGAGTTTTGCCTACACCGGTGGGCGCAGAACGTAAATAAAATTTACCAAGTCTGGCTCCTCTTGTTACAGTATTAATATAATTACCATACAGAGGAACTCCAACGTCAGGACTTTTTTCAAATTGAACAATTAGCTCTTCAAGACCATCGCCCGCTTTTGATGCTGTTCCATAAACATCATTTTTAACATGAGTTTGATAAATTTCTTCAATCTCTTTATTGACAATATCTGCTATTTGCTCAATAGAAGTATTATCAAACCATTCCTCTTGAAGTTGTTTCTTTTTTAAATCAAGAATATTATCTGGATCATAATATTCACTAACATCCAAGCCAATATTAT
>JAUNFB010000104.1:0-457 GCA_030525245.1 Erysipelotrichia bacterium | reverse complement strand
GTGGTTGTGCAATATCTTTTACTTTTGATAAATACTCCATACCTTTGTTAAGATTAAAAATTCCTTTACTTTTCGGGCGAGTCTCAAGAAAATCATTAATTGCTTCTGGCGTAATTTTTGATGCGCCTAATTCATGTAGTTTATAAATTACTCCGTATACAATTCTATGAAAATCATCTGCAAAATCTTCTTCTGTTATTACGTATTTATCATTATAATCAAGATAATAATTTGGATCTTTATAAATACAACCAATAACTTGCATCATCGCCGCAGAATCATTATATTTAGATGCCATCATTGGCCTCCTATTCTTCATCTAAAAATGTAAATAATTTTTGACGAGTGCGTTTTGGCGGCTTTGGGACAGAAATTGTGATTATTGTCTGCGGTTGTGATATATACTGTTCTATCGGTTTTGATTGATTTATTTGCTGAGCCTTCCACAATCGTCTAT
>JAUNFB010000103.1 GCA_030525245.1 Erysipelotrichia bacterium | reverse complement strand
TATCCGGGAATACCTCCGGCGAGGAGTGTACCGTCGATGTCGAAAAACAGTAATTTTCTATTCATAATGTAAAATGTCCTTTCGTAGAAATATTTGGTAAAGTGCTAAATGCTTATTTATAATTCAGTAGAAGTTTTTATTCATTTAGCATCGGACTATATTATAGCAGATTCTGTTAACTAATGCTGTATTTATATTGTGGCAGTTTCTATTAATTTAGGAAATTAAGCAGAAATCCCCGGCAATTCAATTACCGAGGACTTCGCTACTGTATTATATCGCACAGTTTTTATTTATTTCATTTATCTGTGGTAAGTTCCATTAACTCTGTGATACTCTTCTTTCTCTTTATACATATAATGGTCTGCAAGACGAAGTACTTCTTCTAAATCAGTAATGGCTGATTTCCAGACAACACCGATAGAAATACTAACGTTATTAACAAGCATTTCATTTCGAAGATGTTTTATATTTTCATAGAAGATATTTTCATCAATATGTGTGGAAATGATAACAAATTCATCTCCGCCGATACGATAAGAATCTTCTGGGAAAATATTTTTGATAACAGAAGCGGCAGCTTTGATAAAAGAATCTCCTGCTTCATGTCCTTGTTCATCATTAATTTTTTTAAGACCATTTAAATCAATGTAAGCGATACCAGTATTGACAATTGTCTTTTGCTCGCAGGCATTCAGCACTTCGATATATTTGTTTCGGTTATAGAGCATAGTCAATGTATCGCGGTAGCTTAAATAAGTTAAATATTCCTGTTCCTTTTTTCTTCGCAGGCTGCTTGTGATAAAGAATTGAATGGAAGAGAGTAGTGTTGCATCATCGTAATGCTCTTTCGGATTGTCTACTCCAAGAAAACCGGTAATTTCTTCTCCGTCCAAAAGAGGAACAGCTAAAAGCCGGCTTACATTCTGTTCCATCAGCATATCGTAAGCAAGCGTACCTTTTTCCTGTTCTAGTGTAGGAATATAGTATACTTTAGACTCCTTAAACTTATCCATCCATCTGGAAATGACTTCTAGAGGCACCTCCTGCAGATTATCTTTTTCTTCACTGACATGATCTAATGTATATTCATAAGTATTGATAACAATTTGTCTTGTAAAATCTGTTTCAAAAATATAAGTTCGGTCAGAAGCAAAATAATCATTAATAATTTTTAAAAGATTATTGATAGCCAAATCATTGTTATTATTTGAGGAAAGCTCTGTCGTACAGCGATTTAATATAGAAGCTATCTCAAACTTTGTGGCAAGCTCCTGCTTATCTCTCGCAAGCTGTCCCAGTTTTTGATTTTGTTCGCTGGTTATAACAATATACATCAAAATCATAGAGCAGCATATAGCAAGATTGATTAAAGAAAAACCATAATAAATAACCTGAATCAAGGATGCTGCGATTGGAAGAATGATGTAGGATGACATAGCCAGCAAAGACGTTCTGTTAATTCTTTTTCGGTACTGTATTAATAACGATAAATCAATCAACATACAGCAGAGAGGCAGCAGCATAGAAATAATATACGCACTATTCCTGTGATAATAATTATTTGCATCAAAATAATAATATAAATTAGTAAACTGTGTTACGACAACTAACGCCAGAGCAAGACTTGCCAGTATGTAAACAATAGTTACACGCTTTATTGATTTTGATTCATTTCCTTTTAGCAAACGGCAACAGACATACCTATGAAATATTATAAGAATAATATCTGTAAAAGCAAACACTAAAAAGTTACTGATTCGTACCATATAGTATCCGAGAGTCCCCGGATAGCCACGGAAATACCAGGCAAGCGAATCACTAAATAAAAGGAAGGCCGTATCTAACTGCATCCATAGCAGAAGATTTCGTCTCTGTTGATTATAGTTTTTGCTTAAAAACAGGCAAAAAGAAAGAATCAGACAAAAAATGCAGCCCCATAAAAGTAATGCAATATTTATAAAATGATGGTAATTAAATAACATTTTGTTTTTCCAATCTGTAAAGATATTTTTTACTCAATAATGATTCCATAAAGTGACATTGGATTGCTGTTTTATGAAATTATTATGAATAAATATTATATCATATTTTAAGGGAAAGACAAAGAATATGAGGGATACTGTAATTGAAAAATTGGGATAAAATTCAGTTTTATTTTTCCCAGTCAAAACATAGCCCACAGTAAATAAAAGAAACTATATTTGTGGCCTCGGAGCAAGGTTTGGATA
>JAUNFB010000042.1 GCA_030525245.1 Erysipelotrichia bacterium | reverse complement strand
ATAAAGAGCTGAACTCAATAATAACAATTGAATTCAGCTCTATTTTATTTAATTAAATTAGCAAGATATTTTTTAAAATTAACTCCATCAATTTTGGTAACTACCTGACAATTGGGAATAAAGTCATTGCGGTAGTGATGCTCTTTGGTTTCAAAAATTGTTGCACCCCTTGTGTAGGTACCGGATGTTTCAATTCTGACAAATGCATCAAAACAGTTTTCGATCAACTCGGGACAGGTGATGCTCGCAAATGCTCCGGCATCGGGAAGATCCATGCTGCCTACACCTCTGTTCTTTTTAGCGGCATTAATCATAACACGATTGATATCCATGCAGAAGGAACCTAATTCGTTTAACTCTTTGAAATATTGAATATCTTCTTCTTCAAAACGCATTGTTCCCCAGCAGCTTTCCAAAGTACACATTGTAATCGGAATTCTTGAATCAAAAACTATTTTTGCTGCTTCCGGATCGCACATAATATTGAATTCGGCCGATACGGTATGGGGATTATTATACGGATGTGCTCCGCCCATAACAGTTAATTTACTGATAGAACGCATTGTTTGCGGATCTTGTAGTATTGCTGCGGCTATATTTGTCAATGGCCCGATAGCAAGTATTTCCAAGTCTCCTTTTTCTTGCTTTACATAATGTATTAGGGCGTCAACAGCGTGTTCTGCTTCAAATTTGTCTTCCGGCCTTTTTAACCAAGGGCAGTCACCCATTCCGTCAATTCCGTGAACCTGGCTTGCATCTTCATAATCGCACCATAGAGGCAGACTAGTTCCTTTGTATACTGGAGGTTGATAGGTTTGGGCATAGTAAATTGATTGTAAAACGTTTTTAGCCGCTTGTTGCATCGGACAATTACCCGATGTAACGGTAATTGCTTTTACTTCTACTCTTGGTTCTCTTAATGCCATTATAAGAGCAACAGCATCATCAGAACCGCAATCTGTGTCAATAATAAGTTTCTTTTTCATTTATTCCACCTCTTTATTAATAATCTCGGTTGTATTTTCTGCTACAATAATACAATTTTTTTCCCGTAGCACGGTATTTTTGGCTGTGGTTTCGGTTTGCGAAATGTCTCGTGCATCATTTATATTGGCGCCGTAAGTTATATCGCCTTGAGTTTCTATTCGTGTATAGGAAAGGTATTGTTTTTCTATTAAATCAGGATTGAAAACATATTTTATTCTTTCGCTATAATTCCCCATGTCTATAGGAAAAAGTTTTATGGGAACAGAAAATTTAAATACACAATCGGCTGCTTGGGCATCCATATAGAAATTGTATTCGCTTAGCGGGGCAATGTCTCCATGGAAAAGCATGCCGCCCAATATGTTTAAGGCCTTGATATTTTTCATTTTTTCTCGGTTTTTAATTATTGCCAAGGCAATATTTGTTAATGGTCCCATGGCGATAATTTCAAGGTCATTATCGGTTGCTTCGGTAATTATTTTGTTAGCAGCAAATACTTCTTCGACGGTTTTGTTTGCTTTTTTCAAAGAAGAGGTATGGCTTGCAAGAGACAATTTTTTTGGCGGTTGACTCAGCGGATTCTCTGCTCCTAAATATACCGGAATGTTATAATTGTTTCTTTCCAACATCATTAGCACATTGTTTGCTGCTGTTTTTAATGAAAGAAATGAAGAAACGATTGTAATAGCGATGATTTTTTCTTTCTGTTCTTTTAAAATACTTTCTATTGCTTGGAGTGCTTCGGTATTTCCATCTGTATCAATAATATACTTATTCATCTTAAACCTTCTTTCTTTATTGATTGCGAAACAATATTAACAAAGAAAAATTGATGCGTATATGACAAATGTCCTTGATAATTGTTAGAACATCGTTCAAAATATCATTGTGAGGATAAGATGCAAGAAAAATTTAAATTAACCAAAAATGAAGAGAAAATCTTAGAAAATTATGGATTGAAGAAAGATGAGTTGACTAATTGTTCGGTCAGGATATATAAATCACAGGAAAGAATAATTACCGAAGGATTAAACAATGAAAATATTTTTATAATTGTTGAAGGGAGTGCGAAAGTCGGAGCAATGGCACCTAATGGTAAGAGCTTGATTTTATATTTTTATGTTTCTTCCGGGGTGTTGGGAGATATTGAATTTCTCAATGATTACGACCTTGGCAGGGCAACAGTAACCGCAATGAATACATTTCGATGTGTTGCGATTCCAATCAATGAAAATAGAGAATATTTGAAAAATAATTTGATTTTTATGCAGACAGTAGCTACGCAGTTGGCACAAAAATTAATGGATACAACGGATAGTATCGTCGAAAATACATTGTATAATGCCGAGACAAGATTGTGCCGCTATATAATGGCAGTTTCGCAAAACGGTTGGTTTAGAGATATTATGAGTGATACTGCTTACTCTATCGGAATAAGTTATCGACATTTGTATAGAATGATGAATAAATTGTGTTGTGATAATATTTTGGAAAAACATAGTTCCGGTTATAAAATCTGCAATTTAAATGAATTGAAATGTCGCAGCCAAAAAAAGGATTCTAATCGCTAAAATTATATATAATTGTTGGCGGTAATCGATTCGAATATATAAGACAAGATTGAGCTTAATGAGTTATAATTTATATGCTGTTATAAATAGTAGGTTAAATTAAGGCGATAGGAAACTAAGATGGTAAAAGTAAATG
The DNA here is from genome assembly GCA_030525245.1 of Erysipelotrichia bacterium. Classification (GTDB taxonomy): domain Bacteria; phylum Bacillota_I; class Bacilli_A; order Erysipelotrichales; family Erysipelotrichaceae; genus UBA1783. The sequence continues at coordinate 7,601 of JAUNFB010000042.1, read as the reverse complement.
AACGGGAAGTAGCTTGGAAATGTTTGTGTAAGATAATTGTTGAAAAACAATTTTCCAATATTGTTTTGAAAAATTGTGTGCAGAATACTCCTTTGGTAACGCAATTAGTTTATGGAACTTTAAGAAATTATCGTTTATGCCGTTATTGTTGGAGTAAATATATAGATAAAATGCCGAATAATAAAGTAAGCATACTGTTGGATATGGCTGTTTATGAATTGTTATTGTTGAATAAACCGGAGTATGCGACTGTGAATGAGGCGGTGACTATTGTTGCCAAAAATAATGGAGGTAATTATCGCGGTTTAGTTAATGCGTTATTGCATAAAGTAAATAAAAAAGATATGGAAAATTTGCCTTTGGAAGTAATTACTTCTCACCCGGATTGGTTAGTCGCAATGTGGAAGAAGCAATATGGAGAGGAAAAATGCCGTGAAATTTGTTATGCAGATTTACGGGACGGTCGGGTGACTTTAAGAGTAAATACTTTACTTACTGACAGAGAAGGATTGTTAAAGGATGACTTATTTTCTGCCGGAAAAGTGGAAAACAGTTTATATTATCAAGGCAATGTCTTGGAAACCGCATATTTCAAAGAAAATAAAGTTATTATTCAATCTTTTTCTTCGCAATTGGCTGTGGAAACTTTAAAAGTAAAGGATAACAGTGAAGTATTGGATTTGTGCGCTGCTCCCGGAAGCAAGAGTATTCAAATAGCTATGGATATGCACAATACGGGAAGAGTGGTGGCTAATGATATTTATTCTTTTCGCTGTAAAATGATCGAAGAAAATGCCCAAAAGTATGGCTTGAATAATATTGAAACTTGTTGTCATGACGGCAGAGAAATATTTGAATATTATAAAGAACATTCGTTTGACTATGTTTTGTTGGATGCACCATGCAGTGGGTTGGGAACTTTACGGCATAAGCCGGAAATTAAAATAACCACTGTCGGAAAAGATATAGATGATTTAATAGTTTTGCAGCGGCAATTGTTACAGTCGGCTGCTTTGATGTTAAAAAAGGGTGGCTTCTTATTGTATTCCACTTGCACGCTGAATAAAAAAGAAAATGAAAAGCAGGTTGAACAATTTTTACTGGCTAACAGTAATTTCCGATTAATCAGCAGCAGAACCATTTTTCCTGGTGAATATGATTCGGATGGTTTCTATGTGGCAAAAATGCAATGCATTTAACGACAAGGTATGGTAAAATGAAAAAGGTAGAGGAAAATATGCGTTTAATATATGATTTTAATTATCAACAATTGGAGGAAATGCTGTTAGAAAACGGCTTTAAAAAATATAATGCCCGGCAGCTTTTCGGTTGGTTATATAAGCAGAGAGCAACATCATTTGCGGAAATGACGGATTTGAGTTTGCGACTGCGACAATTTCTACAGGATAATTATGCCATCGGTACTTTGGAAATATTAAAATTGCAGGTAAGTAAAGATGGTACCAGAAAATATTTATTTCGTTTAGCCGATAATTCGGCCGTTGAAACAGTGTTAATGCACTATGACTACGGTAATTGTTTATGTGTAACCAGTCAAGTCGGTTGTAACATGGGCTGTAAGTTTTGTGCCAGCGGTTTGTTAAAAAAACAGCGGGATTTAACTTCCGGTGAAATGATTCAGCAGTTGCTGACCGTCCAAAAAGATGTGGATGAAATGCAAGTTCGGATTTCTCATATTGTTGTTATGGGAACAGGAGAGCCTTTTGACAATTATGATAATGTGATGACTTTTTTGGCAACGGCTAACAGTGATTTGGGCTTCGGTATCGGTGCCCGCCATATTACGGTTTCTACTTGCGGATTGGTTAATGGTATTCGTCGCTTTGCCGATGAACAATTGCAATATAATTTGGCTATATCTTTGCATGCGCCGAATGATGAATTGCGCAGTAAAATTATGCCGGTTAATAAAGCTTATCCTTTAGCGGAATTAATGGATGCTTTGAAGTATTATTGTGCTAAGAATAATCGTCGTTTGTCTTTTGAATATATTTTATTAAAAGGAGTTAACGATACTGATCAATGCGTTCAGCAACTTGCTGAATTGACCAAGCCTTTTGATGTCTATGTCAATTTGATCCCCTATAATAATGTCGATGAGAACGGCTTTGTCAGTACGGATTACAAAAGTGCAATGGCTTTATACAGCAAGTTAATGAATAAAAATGTTCGTTGTACTTTAAGACAGAAACATGGTGAGGATATTGACGCTGCCTGTGGGCAGTTGCGCAGCAAATATGAAAGAGCCGAGGGAAAGGAAAGCTAATGAATAATATAGGTGCAAGTGATAAGGGGCTTTTGCGAAAATCTAATCAGGATTGTTATCGGATTGTCAGTAAAGACAACGAAATTTTGACTGTTGTTTGTGATGGAATAGGTGGCAACAGGGCCGGTGATGTAGCTTCATCATTGGCTGCTGATGTTTTGGGTACATATTTTAAAAACAATTATATGCCTGAAGATGTTGGTGTTTGGTATAACAATGCCGTTCAAATTGTGAATAAAGCGGTTTTGCATAAATCATCGGAAGTGGAAGAATATAAAGGAATGGGAACAACATTGGTTTCCGCTTTGATAACCGAAAATACAACTTATATTGCTAATGTCGGTGATTCGCGGGCATATATTTTAACTAAAGATCAAAATTTAAGACAAATAACCAATGATCATACAGTCTTAAATGAATTGGTCCAGAAAAAAGGAATAGAATATGATGTTGCGGCGCAATTCATCGGTAAAAATGTTATTTCTCGGGCGATCGGAATAGCTGATGATTTGCAGGTTGACATATATGACATCGACAATCGTGATTACGATATTTTGTTGCTATGCAGTGATGGCTTGCACGGATATGTTGATGAAAATGTAATTAAAAATATTTTAGTTGGACAATCGACATTGGAAACTAAATGCCGTAAATTGATAGATGAGGCAAATAAGAGCGGTGGATATGATAATGTCACAGTGGTTTTATGTCAGAGGTAATATTTTATGATTGAAGAAAAAATTGCCGATCGTTATTTGATTAAAAAATTGATAGGGGAAGGCGGGATGGCTGATGTATATCTTGCCTATGATGTGATATTACAACGCAATGTTGCGGTTAAAATATTACGCGGTGATTTAGCTAATGATCCGGTAAATCTTGCACGTTTTCAAAAAGAAGCCATGGCTTTAGCTAACACTTCACATCCTAACATTGTGGAAGTATTTGATGTCGGTGTACAGGGCAATAAGAATTATATCGTAATGGAATATGTTCAAGGGTGCACTTTAAAACAATTGATAAACAAGCGCGGCAGCATACCGATAGATGAAACTGTTAATATTATGAAACAATTGGTTTCTGCTGTAGCTCATGCTCACAAAATGGGCATAATTCATCGTGATATAAAAAGTCAGAATGTTTTGATTAAAGATGACGGAACAGTAAAGTTATCTGATTTCGGTATTGCTTATACGGCTGATTCATCAGGTTTAACCCAAAAAGAAACGGTTATGGGATCGGTTCATTACATTGCTCCGGAATTGGCTCAGGGTCAGTCGGCATCGGTACAAAGTGATATCTATTCTTTGGGGATTGTTTTTTACGAGTTACTGACCGGAGATGTTCCTTATCACGGAGATTCGGTTATGGAAATTGTTTTGAAACATTTACACAACGATGTTCCGTCAGTCAGAACTTTTAACAGTGAAATACCGCAATCGATTGAAAATATAGTGATAAAAGCCACGGCTCGGAATAAAAACTTGCGTTATAAAAGTGCCATGGAGATGTACAACGATATCTGCACTTGCTTGGATTTGACTCGCAATGATGAAATGAAACTAAATTTGCAGCAACAACAAGAAAAGCAAAACCTAAAAATGAAGAAACGGAAACAAGGTGGGATAGATATCCTGAACATTTTGTCAATTGTGGCAGCTGTAGTTCTCGGCATAACGATTTTAACTTTACTCATCAGTTTGAGTGGAAATAACAATAGCGATGATTTGATTAAAATCCCGGAAGTAAAGAATTATCCGTTACAACAAGCTAAAACTGTTTTAGAAAATTCCGGATTAGTGGTCGTATCTGTTGATTATCAATCTACCGAAGATGTGGAGAAAGGTCTTGTGATAAGTATTAATCCTCTTGCCGGTAGTCAGGTTCAGAAAGGAACACAGGTGACACTGGTTGTATCTCTGGGAAAAAGGTATAAGGTTGATAATTATGTCGGTCTGAATATCGATGAAGTAAAAAGTAAATTGGAAAAAGACGGCTTTATTGTTACGGTGACAACGGTTGAAGATTCCGATAAAGCAGCCGGAACGATTTTATTTCAAAGTATCGAGGCGGGAACTTTTATTGAGCCTACAGAATCAAAAACAATTTTTTTTGATGTAGCTACTTATAAGTCTTTCTTGATTCCGGAAAACATTCAAGGAATGAATATCGAACAGGCGAAAAATATCTTGGAACAAATGGGGGCCAAGGTTGTTTTCTCTCAGCTGAAAATCGAAGATAATTTGGATGAAAAAGGAAATTATATTTATCCGCCAAATACGGTTGTTAAAACTTCTCCTAACTGGAATACTTATTATGTGCAGACAGAAAGCAGCACGATAACTATTTATTATTACTAGTATGCAGGGAAAAATTATAAAGATATTATCCAACCAATACACGATATATGATCAAGGTAAGAGAATAGCGGCCTTGGCGATGGGAAAATTGCGCTTAGGGTCTAAACCTTTGGTCGGTGATAATGTGGAATACGATTTGATAAACGATAGATATTGTATTGATAAAATTTATCCGCGAGAAAATTATCTGTTTCGTCCTGCCATCAGCAATGTCGATCAGGCTATGATCGTTATGAGCGCAAAATCACCGGATTTCTCTTCTGTATTGGTAGATCGACTGATTTTTTTGATCAGTTATTACCATATAGAGCCTCTGATTGTGGTAAGCAAAATGGATTTAGCCGAAGAAAATGATGAAGTTTACAAATATATTGCCGACTATCGAAAAAGCGGTTATCGGGTAATCTTGATCGGTCATGATTACAACCTTGCAGACTTAAAAAAAGCATTGGCAGGGAAAGTGACAGTGTTGGCAGGTCAATCCGGTGTAGGGAAAAGTTCGTTGTTAAATAAATTGGATGAAAAGTTTGCCTTACACACTCAAGAAATTTCCAAGGCTTTAAATCGCGGAAAACATACAACCCGTCATACCGAATTATATGAGGTGTGCGGTGGTTGGTTGGCAGATACACCCGGCTTTTCATCATTGGATTTCTCCAGTATTAAAGCAAGTGAATTGGCAGCGAGAATAAAAGATTTCAAGATTGAAAAATCTTGTAAATTTAATGACTGCATTCATTTGAACGAACCGGGTTGTGCTATAAAAGAAGCAGTCGCTCAAGGTAAAATATCTGCATATCGTTATAAAAACTATGCTGATGTTTTAGCTTTATGTGATCAAAGAAAGGAATGGGAGTTATGACAATTGTAGCACCTTCGCTGTTATCAGCAGATTTTTTGAACTTAAAAAGTGATTTAGAAAGATTTAATGCATCAAATGCTCAATGGCTGCATTATGATGTGATGGATGGTAATTTTGTGCCAAATATTTCCTTTGGCCCGCAAATATTAAAACAAGTTAACAGTGTTACCGATAAGTTTATCGATGTGCATATTATGGTCGATAATCCTTTGGAGGCAGTTGATTATTTTGACGGATGTAAAGTTGATATGCTTACTTTCCATTATGAAGCTGTTGAAGATTATGAACAAGCAAAAGAAGTTATTACGAAAATTCATCAAAAAGGCGTTAAAGCTTCGATCAGTGTTAAGCCGCAGACCCCTGTCGAGGTATTGCGACCATTATTAAATGAAGTGGATATGGTTTTGATCATGTCTGTTGAACCGGGATTTGGCGGTCAAAAATTTATGCATGAGGTTTTAAGCAAATGCGATTGGCTGAATCAATATCGTCAACAGCACGATTTGGCTTATTTGATTCAAATTGATGGCGGTATTAATTCAGTTACCGGAGAAGAGGCTGTAAAGCATCATTGTGATTGTTTGGTAGCCGGTTCATATTGTTTTAATAATCCTAAAGGATTTTCCTATGCCGTTGACAGTTTGCTGAGTTTGAAAAATGATTAAAAAGCTTTTTATTTCTTTAGTAATCTTGCTTTATTTATTCGGCTGTCAGATTCAACCGAAAACAGATGCGCAAAAATTTAAAAGAGATTATGAACAGTTAAACGGGAAATTGGCAGAAAACGGCTTGGAGTATGCGAATGTGGTCATTCCCGAAGAAAGTAAGATCAAATATATTCAAGAGGGGAAACTTATTGAAGTAATGACTAACGGAACGCATGTCGTTTATTTGGGATGGCCGGATTGTCCGTATTGTCGGATATGCGTTCCGATATTATTGGAAACAGTAGCTAAATACAGTGGTATAAATGTTTATTATTATAATATTAAAGAATTGAGGGAAGCATATCAAAATGATCTTGATGACGAAAACAGTCGCTTATACAAGCAATTGTGTTCTCTTATTTCTCAAAGCGAATCTATATCGCAATCAATCTTTGATACTTTTGATGACGGAACATTAAAATTGGCAGCTTCAACAGTGTATTTTATTAAAGATGGGGAATTAATCGGCTGTCATAGGGGTACAGTGGATTCTCATCTGAGTGTCTATGAACCGCTTGATGAGCAACAAGTCGAAGAGTTATCGGCTATATATGAACAATATTTAGATGAAATGGTAAAAAAAAGTCCTATAGGCTGCAGCGAGTGCTGATATAGGGCTTTTTTGTTGGTTTTGTTTTTTGGAAAACGGCAGGATTAATTGGCATTTTTGCTTTTCCAACTATAGTATTGCTCATCTTTATCGCTGTTAATATTTTCATCTTTAGGTATGTAAAGATAAAAGTGTTCTCGACAATAAAGTTTAACAAAATCTTCATAGGATATTTGGGAGTGAAAAGATGGAGCCTTAAGCACGATATTATCATCCTTCATATAATAATAAGTTATTTTGTTGTTGGACAGCGTATAGACAATTTCCTGCTGTTTAAGAAGTCTTAATACTTCTTTAAAATCAATAATTTCGTTCATAAAAAAATAAAAAGTTAGATATCTAACTTTTTTAACCTTGCTGAGACTTTAATGTTTTTAAAGCGCGCGCTGACATTTTGACGGTCTGCGGTTTACCATCAACCATAACTTTTACTTTCTGTAAATTAACATTCCATCTGCGGCGTGTTGCTCTCAAAGAATCAGAACGATTGTTACCTGATAAAGGTCCTTTGCCTGTAACGGCACATACTCTTGACATTCCGTGACCCCCTTTCAATCATACGCTTTATTATGATACCATCGTAATTGTTAAAATGCAAGGAAAAAATAATATATTTTATCAAATACAGATGTTTTGTGTTAAAATAATTAAGGTGATAAAAATGGCAAGTATATCTTATTTGATCAAACGAATTATGCATATGGATTATAAGTCTATGCTCGGGAGTTTGACAGATAAAAAAGCAAGAGAAACAGAAAAACGCAGTATAAAGACT
>JAUNFB010000010.1:37883-42737 GCA_030525245.1 Erysipelotrichia bacterium | reverse complement strand
ATCAAGCACAGCCCGGAATTTCGAAAAATGAATGTGAGAACAAGTATCCAACACAGTCCGAAATTTCGAAAAATGAATGTGAGTGCAAGAATATTTTAATAATTTCAGGAAGAAATATGTGGGGGACGCCATTTGGTGGAATGTCGGATGCGTTTATTGATAATGCAATGAATGATATAAAGAAAAAATATAATCTATAATGATTTGATGAGTATGACTGCCTAAATCGATTGAATTGAACAAAAAGCAGACATGATGGGAGCGTAAAATAAAGTAAACAAAATATAAATAAAATCTGTTATTTCGGCATATTAAATCCATCCTAAAAATATTATTTGTCACGGCATTGTTTAGGAATCGGGGCAAAAAGTTTTGAATTTAATGGGCTTCTTGGATGAAAGTGTAGAATTTACACCTTATAACTTAAAGAGTTGATGTAATTTAATTATAAAAAAATAATTCCCGTAAAACTAATCAAAAAATCAATCGTAAATATTTGCGATTGATTTTTCGTGCATTTATGCATATAATATAATCATTGAAATTGGAAAGAGAGCGATTCCTATGCGTGAAACAAGAATATTGGAATTCAAGAAAACAATTACGAATACTTTTTTGAAAACAGTTAGTGCATTTTCGAATTATAATGGTGGTACAATTCTTTTTGGTGTTGATGATGACGGAAACGTGAAAGGATTGCCAAATGTAAAGCAGGCTTGCCAGGATATCGAAAATAAAATCAGTGACTGTATATTACCTCAACCAAACTATACGCTTGAAATACAGAATAATGACCAGACGATAAAACTCACTATAAAAAGTGGTATTCAGAAACCATATTTGTATAAATCAAAAGCATACAAACGAAACGACACAGCAACGATAGAGGTAGATACACTTGAATTTTCAAGACTTGTATTAGAGGGAAAAAATATTAGCTTTGAAAAATTATCTTGTAAAGATCAAGAACTGTCTTTTGAAATTTTACAGCGTAAGTTGAAGGAAAATATTCAAATTGAAACTTTCAATAAGGATACTTTAAAGACATTGAACCTGTATGATAATGTAAATGGTTTTAATAATGCAGCAGGTCTTTTAGCAGATAAAAATCACTTTCCAGGAATTGACATTGTCAAGTTCGGTGAGAATATCAGTATTATTCAAAAAAGAGTGACTTTTGAAAATATATCTGTTTTAGATGTATATGAAAAAGCCATTGCTGTATTTAGAGATTATTATCAATATGAAGTAATACAGGGTGCCGATAGAAAGAAGATAGAGAAAATACCGGAAGCAGCTTTCAGAGAAGCAATAGCAAATGCTTTGATTCATAGGGTATGGGATGTTAATTCACACATCAGCGTTTCCATGTTTGATGATAGAATAGAAGTAGTATCTCCTGGTGGATTGCCAGATGGAATAACAGTCGAAGAATATTTATCCGGTAAACTATCTGTTTTAAGAAATAGAAATCTTGCAAATGTATTTTATAGGCTGGGATTTGTGGAGATATTTGGGACAGGAATTACACGAATAAAACAATTATATGCAAAGAGTTTGATAAAACCGGATTTTGAAGTGTCAGAAAATGCGATACAAATTGTGTTGCCGGTATTTGAAACAAATGTTAACTTAACCGAAGACGAGAAAATAATTTACAAATTCTTAAGTAAGACGATGTTGAAACCAATAAGTGAAATTGCACCATATGTAACATTTGGTAAATCAAAAACAACACAGCTACTGAAAACTATGGCAAAAAAAGGTGTGGTTGCAGTTGAAGGAAAAGGTAGAGGAACCAAATATATAATTAAGTGAGAGGGGAATGCAACAATGATAAAAATACTATTCGTCTGCCACGGCAATATTTGTCGCAGTGTAATGGCGCAGTTTATGCTTGAAGATTTACTTAAAAAAGAAGGATTAGAGAAAGATTTTGTGGTTGACAGTGCCGCAACGACTTCTGAGGAAATAGGAAACGATATGTATTATGCCGCAAAGGATATTTTAACAAAGCATGGTATTCCTTATGGTCACCACTGTGCTCGAAAGATTTCTGCCAAAGATATTGATGATTTTGATGAAATAATTTGTATGGATCAAGAAAATCTTTTGAGTTTATATCGTCAATTCGGAAGATTGCCAAAGATAAAGAAATTATTGGGTAATCAAGATGTTGACGATCCGTGGTGGACAAGAGATTTCGAAAAAACATATGTTGATATTGATGAAGGTTTACACAATATAGTTCGTGATATAAATAAATATACTAAAATTAAATAAAGGAATGGTTAGTAATTATATGGCTAAGAGAAAACTTATTTTTGATGTTGATACCGGTTCAGATGATGCTTTGGCTTTAATGAGTGCTTTATTGTCGGAAAACGAATTTGAAGTATTGGGAGTTTGTACTGTCAGCGGAAATCGTGATGTGGATAATACTACGGAAAATACTTTAAGGGTAATAGAACTGTTGCATAAAGAACATATACCGGTTATTAAAGGAGCAAGTCGTCCGTTGATTGCTAAATTGGATTATACCAGACATATTAATCAACAATTAGAAACTGTAGATGAAAATGGCGAAATAATCAGTTATCATGCCGAATATTTACCCCTTCCTGCTGCAAAAATTAAGCCGTTGGAAAAAGTTCATGCAGCAAGCTGGTATATTCAAACTTTACTTAACAGCGAAGAAAAAATTACCTTGGTATTAACGGGGCCATTGACTAATTTTGCTTTGGCTTATCGTACAGCACCGGAAATTTTAGACCATATTGCTGAAATAGTAATCATGGGAGGAGGAAAAAATCAAACAAATTCTACTTCTGCCAGTGAATTTAACATTTTCTTTGACCCGGAAGCTGCATTTATTACTTTATCTGTCGGTAGTAAAGTTCCTTTGACTATGATGATGCTGGATGCGACTCATCAAGCATATTTAACATATGAAGATGCCGCAAGATTAAGAAAACTAAATAATGCGATCGGAGAGTTTGCGGCTGTAGAAACGGAAAGCCGGATAAAAGCATATAACTTGTTACAGCCATTGGGGAAAAAGGATATTGCTCCTATTCATGATGCCTTGTGTGTGATGTATCTTTTGGATCCGACAGTTATTACCAAAAAAGAATTTTTACATGTTGATGTGGTATGCGGTGGTATTGCGAATGGTCAAACTCTGATTGATAATCGTCGGGCATCACAGGCAATTAAAAATGTTCATGTATGTTACAGTACCGACAGTGATAAATTCAGAGAAATGCTGGTTTCTATTTTGGAAAAGAGCAATTATTTACATTAAAAGGGAGTATTATGGTAATTGAAAAAAATATATTGGATTTAAATCAAGCGGAGTTTAAACAATTTGCGGATTTAAATTATGCAGCTTTTGGTGATGCCGAGAGCATTGATGACCAAATAATTTTAGAAAAATGCCGTGAAGGTAAACTTAATTGTATTACTTTCTTTGATGATGAAGATCTTTTGGCTTCAGTTGTTTATATGCTTTCGGAAACAGTGGCCTATTATTTATTTGTTGTCGTTGCCGATAAATATCGTAATCAAGGTTACGGAAGCAAAATTTTAAAATATTTAGCCAAAAAGTATTCCGACAGGCAACAGGTCATTGAAATTGAATCTTTATCAGAAAAAAACAGTCCTAATTACAAGGAAAGAATATCACGTTGTAATTTTTATCTTCGCAACGGATATCATTTAACCAAATGTCAGGTAATTATTCGTGGGGTTCTGTTAGATGTGATGTGTACCGGTGAACTGCTTGATAAAGCAGGGTATGCTCAATTGTTAGAAGCGGAAAAAGAATTTATTGAACCGATAATTTTGTTATAAACTTTGGAAAACCAAAGTTTTTATAAGTTTTGATGGTATAATTATTTTATGGAAGAGAAATTTGAATTAGTCAGTGAATTTAAACCTAAAGGTGACCAACCTCAAGCAATAGAGAAATTGGTTCAAGGAATTAAAGAAAAGAAAAAATATCAGGTGTTGTTGGGTGCGACCGGTACAGGAAAGACTTTTACTTTTGCTAATGTTATCGCAAAAGTCAATAAACCTACTTTGGTTTTTGTCCATAACAAAACATTAGCCGGACAATTATATTCGGAATTAAAAGAACTGTTTCCGCATAATCATGTGGAATATTTTGTTTCTAATTTCGATTATTATCAGCCGGAGGCTTATTTGCCTAAAACAGATACATATATCGAAAAGAATTCGATGATAAATGATGAGTTGGATATGCTTAGAATGGCTGCGTATAATTCTGTATTACAGCATAGGGACACGATAATTGTCGCTTCTGTTGCTTGTATTTATGCTTCCAGCGACCCTAAGCAATACAAGGATTTATTTTTTACATTGAAAACAAATCAACAGATTGACAGGAATGATCTTATCAAAATGTTGGTTGATCGCCAATACAGCCGCAATGATATGGAAAGCAAGAGAGGAACATTTCGAGTTAGAGGCGATGTTATCGACATTTCACCGGGTTATACGGATAATTATTTGTTGAGAATAGAACTTTTTGATGATGTGATTGATAGAATCAGTGAAATAGATCCTATTACCAATAAAACATTAAATGTTTATACTGTATATAATATTTTTCCGGCTACCGGATATGCGAAAAATAAGGATGATATTTTAAAAGCATGCGATAATATTGAAGAAGAACTTCATGAAAGATTGAAGTACTTTCATGATAATGGGAAATTGTTGGAAGAGGAAAGACTGCAACAAAGATGTACTTATGATTTGGAAGCATTGCGCGAATTCGGTGTTTGTAGCGGTATAGAGAATTATTCTCGCCAATTGGAATTTAGGCAACCG
>JAUNFB010000010.1:0-37873 GCA_030525245.1 Erysipelotrichia bacterium | reverse complement strand
ATTATTTTCCGCGTGATTATTTGCTTATAGTGGATGAGTCACATGTTTCTTTACCTCAAGTGCGAGGCATGTATAATGGTGACAGATCGCGCAAAGAAACATTGGTGGAATTCGGATTTCGTTTACCGAGTGCTTTGGATAATCGACCTTTAAAATTTGCTGAATTTGAAAAAGAAATAAATCAGATAATTTGTGTCAGTGCTACTCCCGGAGATTATGAATTGGAAAAAGTGGATGATCAAGTTGTCGAACAAATTATTCGTCCGACAGGTTTGTTGGATCCGCAAATAGAAATAAGACCGACAAAAGGACAAATTGATGATTTATGTGCCGAAATCGATGAGAGAATCAGGAAGAACGAGCGAGTTCTGATAACGACTTTGACAGTTAAAATGGCTGAGGAATTAACTAAACATTTGCAGCTGAATATGTACAAAGTAGCCTATTTGCATCACGAGACAAAAACATTGGAACGAACGGAAATAATCAGAGATTTGCGTAAAGGGAAATATGATGTATTGGTAGGCATCAACCTGTTGCGTGAGGGCTTGGATATTCCTGAGGTTTCTTTGGTTGCTATACTTGATGCTGATAAGGAAGGATTTTTGCGCAGTGAACGCAGTTTAATTCAAACAATCGGTCGGGCGGCTAGAAATGCTGACGGTAAAGTAATTATGTACGCTGATACCATAACGCAATCGATGGAAAAAGCTATTAAAGAAACCGACAGAAGAAGGGCCATTCAGCAACAATATAACAAAGAAAATAATATTATACCGACTACTATTAAAAAGGAGATAAGAGAGGCTATTCATTCTAAAGAGACACACGAAATGATGATCGAGTATGTCGGTAAGAAGATGAAAAAGAAAAGTAAAGAAGAGCGCAATGAGTTATTGGCTCGTTTGGAGAAGGAGATGCGTGAAGCTGCCCGTATTTTGGATTTCGAAAGAGCTGCCGAATTGCGCGATATGATTTTAGAAATAAAAAGTAAGGATGAATAAAGTGAGAAGAGTAATATTAGCCAGTGGTTCTCCGCGAAGAAAAGAATTGATGGATACTTTGGGTGTCCAATTTACAGTTGTCGTTTCTGATATTGAAGAAAAGATAGAAAAAGATTTAAAACCGCAAGATATTGTCAAATCGCTGGCTTTTCAAAAGGCTGAGGCTGTTTTTAAGGCTAATCGGGATGCCTTGGTTATCGGTTCGGATACTATTGTTGTTTATCAAGATAAAATATTAGGTAAACCGCACAGCAAACAAGAAGCGGAGGAAATGATCGAGATGCTTAAAAACGAACAGCATCAAGTGATGACAGCTGTCGCTTTTTTGTCGGAACAAGAGCAGAAAGTTCTTTGTGATGTGGCAACAGTTCATTTTAATGATATTTCGAAAGATGAAATTGATGCTTATATTGAAACTGCCGAACCCTATGATAAAGCCGGAGCTTATGCGATTCAAGGATGGGCAGCTAAATATATTCGAGGGATAGAGGGCAATTTTTATACAATTATGGGCTTGCCTTTGGATTTGGTATATACTTATTTGCATAAGTGTTCCTTGATGTCCAAATAAGTGAACAGAAACGTTGCTGAAAAATGTTATAATTGCTTCGGAGCAAGTAATGAATAAAACCTATATAGCAGTTGATTTGAAATCCTTTTATGCATCAGTTGAATGTCGGGAAAGAGGTTTAAATCCTTTGACTACTAATTTAGTGGTTGCCGATGCCTCTCGAACGGATAAAACAATTTGTTTGGCGGTGACACCTTCTTTAAAAGCTTATGGAATAGGTGGGAGAGCCAGACTTTTTGAAGTAGTACAGAGGGTAAAGGAAATCAATACTAAAAGACGTTTGAAGGCGGTAAATCGGTGTTTTAGCGGTAAAAGTTGTGATGACACGGAATTGCGAAATAATCTTAATTTGCAACTGGATTATATTGTTGCTCCGCCAAGAATGGCTTACTACATGGATTACAGCACTAAAATATTTAATATTTATCGAAAATATATCGCAATAGAGGATATACATGTTTATTCCATTGATGAAGTTTTTTTAGATGTTACTTCCTATTTGAAAATATATGAGATGAATGCTCAACAATTAGCAATGAAGATAGTCAAAGATATCTTGAATTCTACGGGAATAACCGCTACTGCCGGTATAGGCACAAATCTTTATTTGTGCAAGGTGGCGATGGATATTGTGGCTAAACACATTGCGGCGGACAAGGACGGTGTGAGAATAGCTTCCTTGGATGAATACACTTATCGAGAAAAATTGTGGGATCATCAACCGTTGACCGATTTTTGGCGTGTCGGCAAGGGCATAAGCCGTAAATTGCAGGAAAACGGCATGTATACAATGGGTGATGTGGCTTTGTGTTCTTTGGAAAATGAAAATAAATTATATAAATTATTTGGTATAAACGCCGAATTATTGATAAATCACAGTTGGGGTTATGAACCGTGTGAAATAAAAGATATAAAAAACTATCGTTCCAAGTCAAATTCTCTTTGTTCTTCTCAAGTGTTATCAACGCCATATAACAGCGAACAAGCTCAAATTGTTGTTGGTGAAATGGCGGAATCTTTTGCACTGGATTTAGTTTCTAAAGGTTTAGTTGCCAATCAATTGACGATGACATTGAATTATGATGTGGACAATATGCAGAATGAATATAATTTGCGTTATGTGGATACGGTTGTCGTTGACGGATACGGTCGGCAAGTTCCTAAACCTGCTCATGGAAGTTACAATTTGGCTTTTTCCAGTTCTTCAACAAAAATATTGCGTAAATCATATGGAGACTTATTTGAGCGGATTGTTAATGTTAATCTTTTGATTAGAAAAATAAGTATTTCCGCCACGGTTTTATCTGAAAATGAGGGCAGAAAAAGAAACTATAAACAATATGATTTATTTTCGCATGTTGATGAAAGTGAAGATGAAAAAACTGATTTAGACTTAAAGAAGGAAAAAGAAATTCAAAAAACCATTTTGGAAATAAAAAAGCGTTACGGTAAGAACGCTGTGATGAATGTAAGTGATTTGCAGAAAGATGCCACAACTATTAAGAGAAACAGTGAAATAGGCGGACATCGAGCTTAAGCTATTAAATTCAAGATGCCTTTTTCACTGTTGTCTTGAAAGACTTTTAATAATGATAAACCGTAATCGCCTAAATTATCGATGATGGATTGCTTGTGCAGAATTATTATATTTTTTTGGTAACAATATTCGCTTAAACAATCATTAAGACTGTCTAAATTATTGTGTAAATAATCCGGTAAGTTTAATATTTTTTGTAAATAAGCAAAAGTTTGTCTTTTATCAAGGAATTTTTTCCCGTTGATGATATAGGTGTTCATAGCGTTAATCTCCGTATAATAATTCAAAACTTTCATAGTGATCGTCGGTGTAGTAGATTAAGCCGTCATTGGAATAGATTATTCTTTTTGCTCCACGGGAATCCTTACCGTGTGTATCAATGTCGCATTCGTAGTATATTCTTCCTTCTTTTGTCGGTAGAAGCTTTTCATAATTGGAAAAAATATCTCCGCCGATAGCTTTGTCCGGCAGGTATACTTCAACACTTCCGCCATTCCATCCGGCTTGGCGGGCTTCATCTTTGGTTATGTAATTACTCGGTAAACAATTGAAAGTGTGAATAAAAAGAGCAACATTGTCTTTGTCATAATAATATTGATCTTGTTGAATTAGCGTATTTTCCGTTACCGGTTTGGTGTTTAAAAAGTATTCTTTTGCCCATAACAAACCTAATACTACAATAATGGAAAAGAGGATGTTAAGTATTTTTTTAAAGAAATTTTGTTTTTTCATAATCACTACTCCTTTAAAAATTATAACATAAATGGTGTATAATTAAGTAAAGGAGATTTCGGTTTCGCTGATTGGCGGAAACGAAAAATTGATAAGTGATGAAAACGATTAAGAGAATAGTATTTACCGGTGGACCTTGCAGCGGTAAAACTACATTTATGAGCCGTGCGGAAGAGATATTTGCGGAAAGAGGTTATCGGGTAATTGTCGATCATGAGTCGGCAACGGATCTTATTTCCGGGGGAATATCACCGGCTACAATGGGAATGGTACAATTCCAAAAATATTGTATCGCTTTGCAGTTGAAGAAGGAAGAATTGTGCTATCAGGCTGCTCAGGAGATTGAAGGAGAAAAAGTACTGATTTTCATTGATCGTGGGATTCATGATGACAAAGGTTATGTCAGCGAAGAAGATTTCAAAAATATTCTCGAACAATTTTCTATGAAGGAAGAGGATATCAACAAGCGCTATGATTTGGTAATGCATATGGTAACCAGTGCCAAAGGTCAGGAAGAAGCTTATACTTTAAGCAATAACGCAGCTCGTTATGAATCAATTGAAGATGCTCAAAAAGTCGATGACATGATTTTGGATAGTTGGAAAGACCATCCCAACAGAGTTATTGTTAATAATGATGTGGACTTTGAAAAGAAGTTGCGTCGGGCAATTCAAGCTGTTTTCGCTTATTTGGGTGATGAAAAACCGATTGAAGTATTTAAAAAATATCTGGTTGAGTTAAATGATGAAGTTTTGGAAAAAGTCAAAGGGGAGAAAAATATCTCTTGTGTACATATTTTGCAGCATTATTTAAAGTCTACTCCTCCAATGGAAAAACGTATAAGAAGAAGAGAAAAGGATGGGAACACGCTGTATTATTATTCGGAAGCAACAATGTTGACGGCCAATAAGCGAATTAAAAGAGATCGAATTATTTCTGAAAGGCAGTATATTGATTACTCATTAGAGATAGATCCGCAATTGAAAATGATTGACAAGGAACGCTATGGATTTATTTATAATAATCATTTCTTTAAGTTGGATGTATTTTCTTTTGATAAAAGTAAAGCATTGTTGAGCGTTCAAGTACCGACAGAAAATGAAAAAATAATTGTACCTGATTATTTCCGAATAATTAAAGATGTGACCGACAATCCTGATTATAAAAATTACTATTTGGCAAAATCACAAAAATTTTAAGAACAAATAAATGAGGAGTGAATTGTGTTTACGAAGGAACATTGTGTGTGGATAGGACTATGTATATTATTTATTACCGGAATGTGTATATTAAGTATAAAAAAGAAATTTAACTTACATCAAGCCGGTTGTATTATGACATTCATCTGTTTAATAAGCGAGACAACAAAGGTGATGAGCGGAATGGAAGAAAGTGTTGCCGGTGGCAGACATTTGACACCGCAATATCTTCCTTTTCATCTATGCAGTTTAATGATCTTTGTGGTATTGTACTTGACTTTCGCTAAAGGAGAAAAGTATAAACAAGTCTTAATAAACTTCGTTGCCGTTGCCGGAAGTTTGGGAAGTATTTGTGCGATTCTTATACCGACAAACGGAACAGATTTTACAACCACTCTTGCTTATCAATGTTTTGTTTACCATAGCGGATTGTTATGGTTTGCTCTTTATTTGATAATTTCTCGACAGGCAGAATTGGGTTCTGTTAAGACTCTAAAAATGAATATTTTGATTTTATTGAGCTTGGTATTCATTACTTTATATGTAAATGGTGCTTTGTCTGTTTATGACACTAATTACTTATTTTTGACCAAACCGCCTATGGATAATTTACCTTATTTAAATCTTGACCATGGATGGTATGTGTATTTTATTCGCATAATTGTATTAGGAATAGTTATGGCTGTTTTGTTTCAATTACCGTTTATATTAAAGAAACACAAGATAAAATAAAAAATGTTTTGACCTAAACAGTCAAAACATTTTTTTCATCTTTTAATACATTCCTTGTCCGCCACCGGCCATTGATGATAAGGCACTAGCTAATTTAGCGTTCGGATCATCTTTTGTTACAACACCGGCTTCGGTTGTGATGAATAAGGCAGCAATGCTTGTAGCGTTCAATACAGCAAATCTGGTTACTTTTGTCGGATCAACAATACCGCTTTCTAACATGTTAACCCATTTACCGTTTTTAGCATCAAAGCCGATACCCTTTTTCTGAGTCAATTGTTTCTTAACAATTTCATTTCCGTCATAGCCGGCATTTTCGGCGATTTGATGTAACGGAAGCAAGATAGCTTCAAATACACAATTGATACCTCTTTGAACATCAACTACATCGCTCTTCAAAGTATCTTTGTATTCGCGATAGATCTTGGCCAAGGCAGCACCGCCACCCATGATGATTCCTTCGCTTACAGCTGCTTTAGTGGCATTCAATGCATCTTCGATTCTTAATTTCTTTTCCTTCATTTCGCTTTCAGTTGCAGCACCGACTTTTAAAATAGCAATACCGCTACCGATCTTAGCTAATCTTTCGTTTAACTTCTTTTTGTCATATTCCGAAGTAGTCTTCTCGATTTGAGCCTTGATTTCGCTTACTCTTTCGGCAATGGCTTCGCTGTCACCGTTACCATGAATAATAGTTGTAGTATCTTTCTTAACAACAACTTTGTTTGCTGTACCCAAATCTGTTAATTCAGCACTCTTTAATTCCATATTCAATTCTTTAGTGAAATATTTAGCGCCTGTTACAACAGCTATATCGTTTAACATAGCTTTTTGTGAATCACCGAAACTCGGAGCTTTGGTAACAACGACATTGAATGTTCCTCTTAATTTGTTGACAATCAAGGTTGTTAATGTATCGTTATCAACATCATCGGCAATAATTAATAATGGCTTACTTGTCTGAACGATTTTTTCCAATAATGGTAATATTTCTTGAATGTTATTGATTTTTTGGTCTGTTACTAAAATGTACGGATTCTCCAATTCCGATTGCATTTTATCGCGGTCAGAAACCATATAAGGTGACATATAGCCTTTATCATATTCCAAACCTTCGGCAATCTCTAATTCTGTTTCAAAACCTTTTGATTCATCAACAGTTATTACGCCGTCTTTACCGACTTTTTCCATAGCTTGGGCAATATAGTTACCGATTTCGGTTGAACCGCTGGAAACAGAAGCAACTTGAGCGATATCTTTGGTAGTAGATACAGCTTTGCTTTCTTCAAGTAATTTTTCGGAAATAAGTTTAGCTGCTTTTTCCATTCCTTCTTTTAAGAATACCGGGTTAGAGCCTTTTTCAACACAAGCAATACCGTTATGCATGATTGCTTGAGCTAATAATGTTGCGGTAGTTGTTCCGTCACCGGCTACATCGTTAGTTTTGTTGGCAACTTCATAAACTAACTTGGCACCCATATTAGCAAATTTATCTTCCAATTCAATCTCTTTAGCGATAGTTACACCATCATTGGTAATTAACGGTGCACCATAACTTTTTTCTAAGACAACATTACGTCCTTTAGGACCTAAAGTTACTTTAACGGTGTTGGCTAATTCATCAACACCTTCTAACATTTTTGTTCTGACATCTTTTGAATATTTAACTTCTTTACTCATCAATAATTACCTCTTATTCTACAATTGCTAGTATCTTTGATTCAGGAATCAATAGATATTTTTCATTTTGATATTCGATTTCGTTTGCGGCATATTTTTCAAAAATGACCTTATCATTAATCTTAACAGTCATCGGTTCTCTTTTGCCGTCAACCATTTTCCCTTGACCGACTGCTACTACAACACCGATATTTTCCTCATTTTTCTCATTTGTAGAAACGATTATTCCGCTTGCGGTCTTGTTTTCAACAACTTCTTTTTTTAATAAAACATTTTCATTTAATGGTTTAATCATAAATGCCTCCTTGTTAGCACTCTAACCACCTTAGTGCTAATATATATTACAACTACTTATTAAAAGTTGTCAATAGTGATAGGACTTTTTATCATTAAATTTTGTTTTTATCTTGAGGGGGATTATATTGATTATTCACAATACAAGACTATTTTTTAAAATAACATTGACAATAAATACAAAATTTGATATATACAATTTATAAATAAAGCGATTACATAAAATGGATAGGGGGTATGATTAAAATGTAAGATGCAGAAATTGCTTAAATAATTTGTAAGAAAAAATAAGAGAGAAAGGATGGATAAAAATGAAGAAACTTTACAAATTATTGTTGCATTAATAATTGTTACGATTATTCCTGTTGGCGGTAATGTTTATGCTCAAGAAGATAATGTCATTTACAACAATGACATTGTTACAGTGTATCAAAATGATGACGGCTCCAAAACAGCGATTGTTTCTATTCCTGATGATGTTCAGCAAGGAGACTCTGTTTTGGTTTATAGATATAGCTGAGATTGAAGAAGTTTTATTACCAAATTCTTTCGGTTATGGACATGACTCGTGGAGTGGATCTGTTCCGGGCGGAACCACAAGATTAATCCCGCATATCAGTACGAGTTTATATACAAATGTCGGTTTTTCTATGAATATAACATCAACAGGATCAACGATAACAGGTATATCTAATCCGGCAATTACGGCTTTAACAGTAACAGTGTCAGATGTTACTTTGGCAATCAATAATGCGATTGCTACAAGCAGTAATCCGGCAAGTGCTACAATGAATTGGGTTGCTACGGAAACCCAAGCCGGAGTGGTGGTATCGACATCATATTGTTATTTAAAAGTATATATGAATAGTGGTAGACAACTTAGAATGGAGTGGTACGCGTAATGGTTGAATTTTTAGCAAATAATCCTACAAGTTTATTTAGTCTTGTGACGGTTATATATGTCTTATTAGCAATAGCTTTATTGCTTGGATGTATTTATTTGGTTTTATTGATTATCAAGACTATTAAAAATTTGAAGAAATAATATAGATATTAGGTCATCTGCAGGGATGACCTTTTAAATTGTGCAGTAATTTGTTTGTTTCACAATATGGTGGTTTTATTGGTAGAGTGAACATAATATGTTAAAATTATAGAAAAGAATAGGAAGGGGAAAATTATGTTATTAACTGCTGAACAACAAGCGATACTTGACGGTTCTAAAGGGGAAACAATGGCTAAAGTTATGAAAACTTTGGTATTGTATGGTCAAGCGTTTAACGCAGAGAAACTTGTGCCGATTACTTCTAAATATAATCATTTAGTAACATCGTTCGGCTTGGGAGTTTTAAAACCTGTTTATGATTTGATGGATCAATTAATTGCTGCCGGTGCTGTATCCGGTCAAAAATTTACCGCTGATCCGCGACCGATGGATAAAAATGTGCCATCTTCTTTTTTACAGAAGTTGGTCTTTGACTTGTTTATGTATAATAAACAGGATTTTTATGAAGAACAATTGTGCAAATTGGGTTTATTAAAGCGTGATGCTTTTACTTGCGCTTGTTATCTTGATCAGGTAGGCAATAAGCCGAATAAGGGAGAAGTCTTGTCTTGGTCAGAAAGCAGTGCCGTAGTTTATGCCAATTCTGTTTTGGCTGCCAGATGTAATCGTAATTCCGGCATAATTGATTTGATGGGTTCGATTGTTGGCTATGTTCCTTATTTTGGTTTATTAACCGATGAGGGGCGTAAGGCACAATGGATTATAAAGGTGGAAACTACTTCATTACCGCAACCGCAGTTGTTAGGCAGTGCTGTGGGAATGAAGGTTATGGAAGATGTTCCTTATATTTACGGTTTGGATAAATGGTTAGGCAGTGACTTAAATGATAAAGCTTGTACTTATTTGAAGGATTTCGGTGCTGCTTGTGCCAGCAACGGAGCAGTGGGCTTGTATCATATTAATAATTTGACTTTAGAAGCCAAAGAACAGAAAGAGTCATTAATTAATGAGAATGCTAAAGTCTATGTTATTGATGATGCCGAATTACAACGGGTATATGATTCATATCCGGTTATTTGGAAAGATAAAGATGCTGAACCGAAGCTGTGCTTTATGGGTTGTCCGCATATGTCATTACAACAGTTGAAAGATTGGACAGATAGAGTTGAGGAATCTCTTAAAAGAAATGGACAGAGTAAAGTTACTATTCCGACAGTATTTACTTCCGCTCCGGCTGTAATTGAGCAATTTAAGAAAACTGATTATTATGCTCGTTTTGAGAAAACAGGAATAATTCTATCTTACATTTGCCCGTTGATGTATATGAATAATCCGTTATGCGCTAAGATGCCGGTAATCACTTCCAGCAATAAATTGCGCACTTATACAACAGCCAGATATTATACCGATGATGAAATCTTACAGAAGATAACCGAAGGAGGTAAGTAAAATGAAACAATTTAAGGGTAGAGTTATTACTGCCGGAACAGTTAAGGCACCTGCTTTAGTTACTCATGAAGGTTTTAATACTTTGGCATCTTTTCAAAAAGCTTTGCAGTTTGGAGATAAAAAAGTGCGTGTAAGTGACCAAAATAACAGTGAGTTATACGGTAAATCAATGTTAGGTAAGGCTTTATGTTTGCCGCAGACCATCGGATCAACCACCGGCGGTTTAGTATTATATTGTGCTTGTGCAATGCAGAGAAATCCGGCTTGTTTGCTGTTTGCCAACAGTATTGATTCTTTAGCGGCTGCCGGAGCAATTTTGGCAGATGTTTGGATCGATAATGTTAATATGCCGGTAATAGATCAATTAGGTGAAGAGTTTTTAAATTATGTCAAAGATGACATGATGATAGAAATAAAAGAAGACGGAATAGTGGAGGTTAGTGAATAATGGAAGACAAATACCAAACTCTGTTTACGCCTTGGAAAATCGGTAATGTGGAAATAAAAAACCGCATAGTGATGTGTTCAATGGGCGGAACCAGTATTTTCGGTTGGATGGAGCCGAATCATTTTGATAAAGAAGCAGCTAATTTCTTGTTGGAAAGAGCAAAAAATAATGTCGGATTAATTTTGCCTGGTATTGCGCCGATCAGAGATACGATGGGTGGTAAATGGCTTTATCAAAATAAAGGAAAATTTAAACAATTAGAGAGTTTTATGACAGAGTTTCATAAGACCGGAGCTAAAATGTTTATTCAGCTTACTGCCGGAATGGGAAGAGCAATGGCAGTCAATGATTTAATGGTTAAAATGATCAAAAACAAAGCGTTGGGATTTTTGGGTAAACCGATCTTCGATATGGACTACATTACAGCCAGTGCTTCGGCAACAGAAAACAGATGGGCTGACGGTATTTACAGTCGTCCTTTAACCAAAAAAGAAATTCAAGATATTATTGACGGTTTTGCTAAAACTGCCAAGTTATGTAAAGATGCCGGAGTTGACGGTATTGAAGTACATGCTGTTCATGAGGGATATTTATTGGATCAGTTTACTTTACCTTATACAAATCAACGTGAAGATGAGTATGGAGGAAGTTTTGAAAATCGCTATCGCTTCCCGGTAGAAATTGTTAAAGCAATTAAGAAGGAATGCGGAAAAGAATTTCCTGTATCATTGAGATATTCGGTTATTTCCAAAACCAAAGGTTTCCGCCAAGGTGCACTGCCTGATGAAGAATATCATGAAGTCGGAAGAGATATGCAGGAAAGTGAAAGAGCTGCTAAATATTTGCAGGAAGCCGGCTATGATATGTTAAATTGTGACAACGGTACTTATGATGCTTGGTATTGGGCTCATCCTCCTGGATATATGCCTGATAATTGTAATCTTGATGATGTAAGCCATATTAAACAGTATGTGGATATTCCGGTTGTTTGTGCCGGTAAGATGGATCCGGATACTGCTGCTAAAGCTATTGCTGAAGGCAAGATTGATGCGATGGGAGTAGCCAGACAGTTTTTAACCGATCCGGGTTGGGTAACTAAATTAATTAATAACCAATTGGATGAAATAAAACCATGTATCAATTGTCACAATGCTTGTTTTACAATGGCTAAATGGAATGGTAGTGCCAATGAGCAGGATTTAGCCGATGCTATTCATATGGCTCGTTGTGCATTGAATCCGATGACGATGCAAACCAAAAAATATAAAGTTGTTAAGACTTCAAAGCCAAAGAGAGTGGCAATTGTCGGTGGCGGTATCGGTGGCATGGAAGCGGCATTATTGTTGAAAAAACGCGGACATATGCCGGAAATATATGAAAAAAGCGAAAAATTGGGCGGTGTATTCATTGCGGCCAGTCAAAGTAGTTTTAAAGACAAAGACAGAGCTCTTATTCAATGGTATGTTCGTCAAATTGCCGAAAATAACATAGTTGTTCATTACAATACCGAAGTTAAAGATGTTCAATCTTTGGATGCTGATGAAGTAATTGTTGCTACCGGTTCGACAGCTAAAAAATTACCTATCACCGGATTTGAAAACGGTATTGAGGCTGTTGATTATTTGCTTGGTCATAATGTCGGTGAAAAAGTGGTTATTATCGGCGGTGGTTTGACCGGTTGTGAAATTGCTTATGATTTAATCTTAAAAGGCAAAAAACCGGTAATAGTGGAAATGAAAAATGATTTGATTGCCGCTAAAGGTGTTTGCTTGGCCAATTCATCATTCTTAAGAGAAATGTTGGCTTATAAGAAGACGGAAATATATTTGAATGCCGCTACACAAAAGATTGAAAATAATAAGGTAACAATTAAAGATAAAGACGGTAATATTGTAGAAATTGACTGCGATGACGTTATTGTATCTGTCGGATACAATCCGAAGCCGATTGCTCAGGAAAGTAAAAATGTTCACTTGGTCGGCGATTGTTATAAAGTAGGTAATTTAAGAACCGTTATTTGGCGTGTTTGGGATATTTGCATGCATATTTAAAAATAAGGCAGAAAGTGTAATTGAATGTGAGAAAAGATCTTATAAATGAAATTAATTCATATAAACCTTTTAATGAACAGGAAGAAAAAGATAAGGAAACTATCTTGCACTTTCTGCTTACCGATGAAGACATATTTAATCGTTCACAGTTGGCTGCTCATATGACCGCTTCTGCTTGGGTGGTTAATGATACTTATGATAAAGCTATCATGGCTTATCATAATCTATATAAATCTTACAGTTGGTTAGGCGGTCATGCAGATGGTGATGATGATTTGTTGCGAGTTGCCATAAAAGAAGTACAGGAAGAATGCGGAGTTAAAAAGGTTCGTCCGATAAGCAAGAACATTTTCTCTTTGGAAGTTTTGCCTGTTGAGGGACACATAAAAAGAGGAATATATGTACCTGCTCATCTGCATTTGAATGTTACTTATTTATTGCAGGCTGATGAAAAGGAATTGCTGCATATAAAGGCTGATGAAAATAGTGCTGTCGATTGGTTTTACTTGGATGAGGCAGTGGAAAAATCCAATGAAGAGTTTTTACGCCAATTTATTTACAGTAAACTTAATTCTAAATTGAGAAAGGAATTCTTATGAGAATATTGATGTATGTGGCTTTATTGCCGGGAATAATATTAATGGTCTATCTTTATCGGCAAGACAAAGTGGAAAAAGAGCCGATATCTTTGTTGGCTTTGCTTCTTGTCGGTGGATTACTTTCGGCAATTGCTTCCAGTTTTTTGGAAGAATGGGCCGACAGCTTATTAAAAATGTTTTTTGACCATCCCGGTAGATTGTATCAAATTGTAGATGCCTTTTTAGCTGTTGCTTTGATTGAAGAAGGAACCAAATACTTTTTCTTAAAGAAATTCAGCTGGAACAATTATAATTTCAATTGTCTTTTTGACGGTGTGATTTATGCAACATTTGTTTCTTTAGGCTTTGCTTTAACTGAAAATGTGTTATATGTTTTAAGTTATGGTTTTGATACAGCTGTTATGCGTGCTTTTACTGCTATTCCGGCTCATACTGCTTTCGGTATAATTATGGGAATATTCTATGGTAATGCTAAATACGCTCAAAATATTGGAATAAAAAAGCAATATCATCCTAATAAATTCCTTTCATTATTTATTCCGGTTTTAATTCACGGATTATATGATTATTGCTTATTTGATGGTTCGGATTACTTGATGATTATTTGGTATGTATTATTGTTTGTGATTTATGTGATTATTTTTGTAATTGTTAGTAAAAAAGCAAAAAGTGATCATGAAATAATTTAGGAGGAAAAAAATGATTATTCAAAGTTCAAGTGTTTATTATAACGAGAAGTTTCAACCTCTGCAGTTGGAAATAACTGCCGGGAAAATTGTTAACATTATGCCATACAATACAGTTAAGGCAGATAAGGATTATGGTGATAACTGGATATTACCGGGACTTATAGATATTCACAATCATGGTTGTCTCGGTTGTGATGCTAATCATGCAACAGTACCATGGGTTAAACAGTGGATGGAGTATTTGGCAAAATCAGAAGGTGTTACCTCGACTTTGCCTTCGACAAGCTCTTGTGAATATCAACAGATTTTGTCCGGCATGAAGAATATTGCCCAGGCAGTAAAAGAAGGATATAAAGGTTGTAATATATTGGGAATTTACAGTGAAGGACCGTTTATTTGTCAAAAATATAAAGGAGCACAGAGTTGGGAGAATCATTTAATTCCGACAAATGAAATTATTGACGAAATGTTGACTGCATCCAACGGCT
Source organism: Erysipelotrichia bacterium (assembly GCA_030525245.1). Taxonomy (GTDB): domain Bacteria; phylum Bacillota_I; class Bacilli_A; order Erysipelotrichales; family Erysipelotrichaceae; genus UBA1783. Next base: position 23,394 of record JAUNFB010000010.1, on the reverse strand, counting down.
TACTTAATTATGTCATGTTGGCTCCGGAAATGTTGGAAAACATGGATGTTATCAAGTATTGTTGTCGTAAAAACATTAAAGTTGCTATCGGTCATTCCGGTGCTGATTTTGCGACTTGTGATAAGGCCCATCAAGCCGGTGCTGTTAGTTTTACACATACTTTTAATGGTATGAGCGGTGTTCATCATCGAAATCCAGGTGCAGCTACAGCTGCTATGTATTTTGAAGACATGTATGCCGAACTTATCGGTGACGGCGTTCACGTATGCTTCCCGGTATGCAAGATTTTAGCTAAAGCTAAGGGCAAGGACAGATTAATCTCTGTTACAGATTCGGTTGCTTTCAAAGGATTCGAGTTAGGAAAAGAAATTAATGTTGGCGGTCAAATAAGAATTATTTGTGAAGATGGTGTCGGAAGAATGCCTGACGGAACGATTTGCGGCAGTGCTAATAAATTAAATCAAATCTTGCGTAAAGAAATCGAAAATGCCGGTATAGATCAGGTTACGGCTATCAATTCTGTTACTTGTAATCCGGCAAACTTGCTTGGTTTCGGTCATCGCAAAGGTTATATAAAAGAAAACTATGATGCCGATATAGTTGTGATGGATGCACAATTTAATCCTGTACAGACTTATATTGCCGGTGAGGAAATGATTTAAGTTCTACTAAAAAGGAAGTTATTTATTCCTAACTTCCTTTTTTTGGTGCATATTTTTGGTTTTTTCAACCATTTTATCTATTTCTTCGTAGGCATCATTGAGCATGCCTTTTAATTTTTGGGTAGTTTCTCTGCCTGTTTTTCCTATTTTGGCATTATAAGCATCGATAAGTATTTTGATCATATCATATAAAACTTCTCTGGCTTGGTCATTTATGCCGGCTATTTCCTTGACAACTTTAATTAATGCCGGTAAGCCTTCGTTGTATAGGTCAGAGACATTCTTAATTCCTGCATCGTCAAAGGCTTTAAATAATTCATCGGTAAATATCTCACGTTGCTGGAAATTTACGTTTTGGAAGAAATGATCAAATCCCTTTTTGATTTGCAGACTGGTATCATCGAGTTTATCACAATAAACAAAATCATTTCCCAAAACCTGCCAAGATGTAGCATCATGTTGCATGATCGAATTTTGTGCTGATTTAACAATATATTGTTGGCAATCTTGGGCAAATAATTGCCCGAAAATGCTGAATTGCGGAACTATGCGAATGATGCGCTCTTTAATTTCTTCAAACTTTTCGGCATCATATAATTCTTCACTTAATCCCGGTCCGTCATTATTGAAAACTTGAATGATTCTTTTTTTTGTTGCTTTGTTGCAGTTGGTGGCAGCATAGATAGCTAAATTTCCCCCTTTGGAATGCCCACCGACATAATATCGTCTGAAAGCCGGTGTAACATTTTGTAAAAATTTAACAGCTTTATTTTGAGCGTTTGTTTCTTTGTAACTTAATTGGAAATCTTCTTTCCAGCCGATTAATGTATCATCGGTACCGCAATAAGAAATATAAGATAAGTTGTTGGTTAAATCGATGCGCAGAGCACTGAACTGAATTGTTGTTTGTTTATCGATATCATTAATGTAATAACTCAATTTCGCATCTTGAAATCTTTTGGTTTGGGCCATTTCTCTTAAAACAAGCGGAGACATCGAAATAAAGCTCCGATTGTTTCTCACTTGTTTTTCATCATGTTTGAGAAAAAACTGTTCAGCGGCTTGTTTTAAAGTAACAGGCTTGTTATCAAAATTGACAATACTTCTTAAATCGGTATAGGCAATGTAGGAGCATAGTAAATTATCGACATAATTGAATTTGTCGATGTCAAAGCTCAAGTCACCGCGCCATTTTAAGTAATCAATCATATTCATGGTGATCTCCTCCTTTATTTCATTATACAATGAAACATCTTTTTGTTCAAAAACAGTGCTATAATAAATATAAGAGGTAAAGTGTATGTACAGTTTTGATAAGATAGTTGAGCGTTGCGGGACCAATTGCACTAAATGGGACAGTGGTAATCGGGATACTATTCCATTGTGGATAGCGGATATGGATTTTGAATGTTTGCCGGAAGTCAAGGAGGCCATAGTCAAAAGAGCTAAACATCCAGTTTACGGTTATACATTTGCCGATGAGGAAGTATATCAGTCAATAATCGACTGGCAGAAAAGACACCACGATATAGATATATCCAAAGAAAATATAATTTTAAATACCGGCGTAGTATATTCTTTATATCTTTTGGTTTCTTTATTTGTTAAAGAGGATGAAAAAATTATTGTTCAGCCACCGGTATACCCGCCTTTCTTTAATATTCCTGCCGATTTGGGAAGAGAGGTTGTTTTCAGTCCGTTGATTAAAAAAGAAAATGAATGGGTTATGGATTTTGTCGGTTTTGAAAAGTGTTTGCGAGATGATAAAAAAATTAAGATGTATATATTATGCAATCCCCATAATCCTACAGGAAAGTGTTACAGTCGACAGGATTTGTCTAAAATAGCAGCAATTTGTCAAAAATACAATGTCATGTTGGTTTCTGATGAGATCCACAGTGATATCATCATGCCTAATGCTAAACATACTTGTATTTTAAATTGTGTGGATGATTTTAATAATGTGGTCGTTTTTACTGCTCCGACTAAAACATTTAATCTTGCCGGTTTAAAGATTTCTTATACTATTACTAAAGACAGAAAAATTGCGGAAATATTTGGTAAACAGGCGAAGTCATCCGGTTTGTCCAGTATTAATATATTTGCGTTTGAAGCCTTAAAGGCAGTCTATAAAAACGGTGATGAATGGATAAAGGAATGTAATCAATATATTTACGATAATTTCCTTTTCTTAAAGGATTATTTACAAACAAATATTCCGCAGATTAAGTTTAATATTCCCGAGGGAACTTATTTGGCTTGGCTTGATTTTTCAGCATTGAATATCGAAGGCGATTTGAACGCAAGATTAATAAATGAAGCAAAAGTACAACTCAATAAAGGAAGCGGTTTTTACAGTATTTGCGACAAATATCAAAGAATGAATGTTGCCTGTCCACGCACTCAATTAGAACAAGGCTTGCAGCGGATAAAAGAATGGTTGCAGAATAATCGTTATATTTAAAGATCAGATAAGCAGTTTCTGTTGACAGAACTGCTATTTTTATCTATAATAAAGCAACATATGTTGCGCAACAATTGTTGCTTTGCATTGGAGGGAGAATATGCCGAGAAATTATTTATTTACTAAAGGTCAGATTGTAGAAATCGGATTACAATTGATTCGCGAAAAGGGAATGACTGCTTTGACAGCCAGAGCTCTTGGTGAAAAAATGGGAACTTCTTCTAAACCTATTTTCTCTCTTTTTAAGAATATGGAGGAATTAAAAGAAGAAATTCTTGTTTCCGCGGATAATTTATATCAAATGTATTTGCAAAGAGAAATGACTGCCGGGAAATATTCTCCTTATAAAGCTAGCGGTATGGCTTATATTCGTTTTGCCAGAGAAGAAAAGCACTTGTTTGAATTATTATTTATGCGTAATCGCAGTCAGGAAGAGATAAAATCCGGTAAGGAGTTAAAACAGATAATTTCCATTATCAGTGAAAGCACGGGAATGAGCAAGAAAACCGCTGAGTTATTTCATTTGCAGATGTGGATTTATGTACATGGTATTGCGACGATGATAGTCACATCTTATTTGAATTTTGAAGAAGCAATTATTTCTCAAATGCTCAGTGATATATACAATAGTTTGAGACTGTATTATTCGGATATGAATAATACTAAAGTTACGGAGGATGTATGGAAGCAATAAAAACAGTAAATTTGACTAAAAAATATAAGGATGTTGTAGCAGTTGATAATTTGAATTTAACGATCGAAAAGGGTGAACTTCTCTCCTTGCTGGGTACTAACGGTGCCGGAAAAACCACGACTATTAAGATGTTGTGTACTTTGTTGAAACCAAGCAGCGGTGGTGCCTTTCTGGATGGATGCAGTATTTTACAAGAGCCCATGCATGTTAAAGAAATTATTGCGATCTCTCCGCAAGAGACGGCAATTGCGCCGAATTTAACAGTCTGTGAAAATTTAGCGATGATGTGTGGTTTGCATGGCTTTGATAGAAAAAAAACAAAAGAAAAAGTACAAGAAATGGTTGATATTTTTTCTTTGAATGAGATTTTAAATAAAAAGGCCGGTAAATTATCCGGTGGTTGGCAAAGAAAGTTGAGTATTGCTTTAGCTTTAATAAGTCAACCGAAGATTTTGTTTCTGGATGAGCCCACTTTAGGATTAGATATACTGGCTCGTAATGACTTATGGCAGGTAATTAAAAATTTAAAGGGTAAAATAACGATAGTTTTGACTACGCACTATTTGCCGGAAGCGGAGGCATTGTCTGATCGTATTGCGATTATGAGACGTGGTAAAATTGTTGCTTTAGGTAATTGCGAGCAGTTGATAAGACAAACAAAAACGAATGATTTAGAGACGGCTTTTATTAATTTGGTGAAGGGAGAAGAACTATGAAAATGTTGATTTTTGCTCAAAGAGTCAGTAAGGAAATATTGCGAGATCCGCTGACTTTAGTTTTCGGTATTGGTTTTCCTGTTGCTTTATTGCTTCTTCTCAGCGCTATTCAGGCCAATATTCCCGTTGAAATGTTTGAAATTGAGAAAATTACTCCGGGAATGACAGTATTCGGTTTAACTTTTATTTCCTTATTTGCGGCTGTTTTAGTCGCCAAGGATCGAGAAACAGCATTTTTACAGCGATTATATACTACACCTCTGCGAGCAGTTGATTTTATTGTCGGCTATGGCTTGCCATTTGTTCCGATAGCACTTGCTCAAAGTGTTGTTTGTTATTTGGTGGCTTTAATTTTGGGATTACCTTTCGGTAAGAATATTTTTATTGCGCTGTTATTGATAATTCCTGTTTCAATATTCTTCATATTCTTCGGTATATTATGTGGCAGTATTTTTAGTGTGAAACAAGCTAGCGGAATATGCGGAGCTCTATTTACCAATTTAACTGCCTGGTTATCAGGTATTTGGTTTGATTTGAATTTAGTTGGGGGAGCATTTCAAAAAGTAGCCGATTGCCTGCCTTTTATTCACGCTGTTGAAATGGAAAAAGCCGCATTGAATGGTAATTTCAGCGCAGTTGATGATTGTTGGGTGTTTGCTTATATAATACTGATTGTCGTTTTGGCTATTATTTGTTTTTTGAAACAGATGAAAAGTAATTAAAATATTTTCTCTGCTATATGAGTTATAAAAGAATATGTTAGTAGATTTAGAAGGGTAGATAAAGCAATAATACCGCTAATGGTATATGTTAATTATTTTATTGCATCATTTTCTGCCAATATATTATAAAATTCCGTATAATTGCTTACGGTTAAAATGTTTTGGACATTTGTTTGTATGCAAAGGAAAGAAACTAAGTCATTTAAAATGGTCTTTAAGTCGTCAATTTCGCTTTCTTTTGCTCCAATGAAGACAATTAAATTTACTTTTTGTTCATTCCACTTAAGCGGTTTGTCGTTGATTAGGGGATAAATAAAGGATTTCTTACTTTTGTAAGTAAATGAATGCGGAAGTGCAACTGAATTGTTAAAGACTAAAGACGATATTTGTTCTCGCTCGATAATTTTGTTATACATATTGGCTGAACAATACTCTTTTTCCTGCAGATTCAGGCACATATGTTTAAGCGCATCTTCTTTTGTGGAGAAAGAGCAATTTTTGTCAAATAAATCGCCGGAAAAAAATCTGGTTAGAGAATATCTGTACTTGTCGCATTTTCTTTTTAATAATAAGTAATTCACTTTTTCATATAGTATCTGCTCGTAAGTATTATTGATTATTTGAATATCGTCAAATAAAAGGTAAGGTATGGTTGTTTTGGTTACTGGCGGATAATTGGTTATTATCAAATCGTTTTGTTCATAGTTGTAATAATCTCTGACTCGGGCAATTTTAGACAGAGTTATCTTATCGCTATAATGTGTTGATATATGATTTAACATTTTTTGGTAATATTGATAATAGTCGGTATATATAAAGCAACAATTTAATTTTTCATTTTCCTCATCCAGATAGTCGGCTAGATGAAAGGCAAGAAAGCAGATCTCATCATCACTTATAATATTATTCATGTCATTTTCGAATATTTCATGAATAAAATAAGCTGCCATATCAAAAAACAGCAAATTGTTATTTTTGACTTGTTGACTTAAAGGATAGTGTAAAGTGAAATTTGAATATAATCTATGGTAAAGTTGTTGAATATGTACAATTAATTTTCGACGCATGTCTTCATCAATTTTTTTAATCTGATAATTTTTCACTAAAAGAACAATTGCTTTGTCAATAGAAACGATTAATTTTTTATCGACGAGTTTGTGAATTACTTCATCAGTAATAATTTCTTTATCAAAAATATAGCTGTTTTTGCTTACTACAGTGGCTAAATAATAATATTCGCTGGGAGTAATTTTGATATTGTAGGTACTTTCCACATAAAGTTTGATCTTGTCAAAAAATTTCGGATTTTTACTGCTGTGAAATTCCGGAGTTTTTTCATTGATAACATAATTGTTTTTAATTCGTGTTATGGATATGGCAAAATATAAAACAATCGTATTAAAGCAATAATCATCGGTCTTGATATTATATTCCGTAAAAATGTCAATTAAATTATTTTGCAGTTGTGCGATATCTATATCTTTTCCGTGATAAGTGTTGGTTACAACTCCGTCATCGGCTTTTTCTTTGCATATAACCGAAATAACAAAGCGGCGGATGTTTAACTCATCACCGACAATTCTGATTTTGTTCCTTTTGCGAAAAAGATCCAATTGGCTTTTGTTGAGAATTTCTTTTACTTGTTTTAAGAGCATTTCTACATAGGAATCGGATATAAAAAGATTATCGGCAACAATGTAAATGTCTACTTCTTGGTTTTTGCTTATTAGAAGTTGTTTGATTAAATAATTGATTCTGTTTTGGTTGCTGTCATTGAAAAACAGTGAATTTTTATCATATTCGATAAATTTGTTTAAAGCATAGCCTTTGTTTGATGAAAGTATCAATTCCGGTTGATAATCGTTTATTCTTTTGATGTAATTAAAAATTGTTTTCAACGAAACAGCAAAATAATGGGCAATATTTATTCCGTCTACCCATTGATTTTGCTTTTCTAAATATTTAATCAAGTCATAGTTTGATATTTTCATACTTAAATTTTACGTTGAATAAAAAAATATACACTAATGTATAAAAATGACAAGAACGTAAAAATACAACTTATATTTTTACTTAACATAATGTAAAAAAATAAGACGCAATATTACGCTTAAGAGTAGAACTACATAAAGTGCAAACGCTGCCAAAAGTTTATAAAATAATGATAAAGAGAGGGTTAACAAAAGAATATGAAGATATTACTTGGTTCACACGGAAGATTAGCATCCGGAATCAAAACATCTCTGGAAATACTTATCGGTGGTACAGATAAATTAACTGTTTTGGATGCTTATGTAGACGATTTTGATATCGATCGTCAATTGTCGGATTTCTTTTCTGCTGTAGCTGAAGATGAACAAGTTTTGATGTTATCGGATTTATACGGTGGTTCAGTTAATCAAAAGATGTATCTATATTTAAACAGAAAAAATACATTTTTGGTTGCCGGAGTAAATTTAGCTTTGGTATTGGAAGTATGTATGCGGGATGAAATTGATGAACATGATTTAGAACAGATTGTTCGGCAGGCAAGAGAGATGCAAAGAATAGTTCACTATGACAGTGAACCTTCTATAGATGAAGAAGATTTTTTCTAGATAAGAGGAGATAAATTTATGATTAATTTAGTTCGTTTGGATGACCGAATGATTCACGGTCAGATTGTTACCAAGTGGTCAAAGGTTATTAAAGTTGACCGGATTATTGTTGCCAATGATAAAGCCGGATCTAATCCGATAATTGCGAAGTCATTGATGATGGCAGCTCCTGCCGATAAGAAAACGGCAGTTAAAACTGTTGACGAGGCAATTAAATTGTTACACAATCCGTTGGCAGCCAGTCATGATATTTTACTGATTGTGGCTAATCCGACAGATTTATTAAAAGTTGTTAATGAAGTTGAAGGAATAAAACGTATCAATATCGGAAATTGGGGACTTCAAGCGGCAACGGATGGTAAAAAGCGTGAACAAATTACCAATTTTGTTGCATTAGCTGATGATGAAAAGGATATTCTTCGACAAGTAGCCGATAAGGTAGATGATTTTGTTATTCAGGTAACTCCTGATGCGGCTGCTGTCAAAGTAATAAATGTACTAAATAAATAGGAGGATAAATTATGTTAGTACCTGCATTGTTGCTCAGTATTTTATATTGGGTTTTGAGTGTTGTGGACACTTCTTTGCTCGGTTGGCAAGCATTGACCAGACCGATAGTTGTTTGTCCGTTAGCGGGAATACTTTTAGGAGATGTTAAAACCGGTTGTATTCTTGGAGCTGAATTAGAGTCTTTATTTATGGGAATTTCTGCTATTGGTGGTTCTATTGCAGCTGATCCGATGACTACAAGTTTAATCGGTGCGGCATTTGTTATTAAAGCAAATGCATCAATTGAATCGGCAGTTGCTATTTCAATGCCAATCGGAACGGTTATGGCAACAGTTACATATTTGCCTTATGGTTTATTTGCTCCGGTTCAGGGTTATTTCAGTAAGTTGTTACAGGATAATAAAGTAAAACAATTTGAGGTAACTGTGTTCCTGTTAACTATTGTTCAAACATTATTATCAGCAATCGTATTATTTATTTGTATTTATTTTGGCGTTGAAGGAATTCAAGCTGCGATTGCGGCTGCTCCGGCTTGGGTTATGACCGGTTTGGGTGCAGTAAGTTCAATGGCTTTAGCAGTCGGATTTGCGATTCTGTTGTCTCAAATTGTTAGTGGCAAGACAATTATGTGGTTCTTTGTCGGATATGTATTGGTTAAGTACTTGAAATTGGATACATTGGCTGTTGCTATTATCGGTACAGCTGTTGCTTCAACAATTTTCTTTATTGAAAAAATGATTGTTGAGAAGAGTGCAAGCACACAAGTTCAAGATAGTCAGGAGGATTTCTTCTAATATGGAAAAAGTTGTATTAAGCGATCATGAAAAGAAATTATTAAAAAGGATTGAATTAAGATCTCATACTTGTTTTTTGGGAGCAACAATGGTTGCTATGGAAGCAAATGGATTTACTTATTCTTTAATTCCGGCAATTGAGGATCTTTATGCTGATGATCCGCAAGGAAAAGCCGAAGCATATGCCAGACATCAACAATTTTTCAATACTCATGCTGTTCCGTTCGCGTTCGTAGTTGGATTAGCTTGGGCAATGGAAAAGGAAAAGAAGGAAAAAGGAACTATTGACGGTGAAACTATTTCTAGCTTAAAGTCGGCTTTAATGGGTCCGACAGCGGGAATGTTTGATAACTTGTTCTTTAACTGTTTAAGAATTATTGCTGCCGGTGTTGGAATCGGATTAGCTAAAAATGGCAGTTTGCTGGGAATGATTTTATTCATTTTGATTTATGGTGTACCGCAATCAATAGTAAAAATGTTATTATGTCGTGTAGGTTATACTTATGGAACGTCATTTATCGACACAATGTTCTCTACCGGATTGATGGAAAGCTTCACCAGAGCGGCATCATTGGTAGGAGTTATGATGGTTGGAGCTATGACTGCCGGAATGGTTAATGTTCCGTTGAATTTGATTTTAAAAATTGGTCCGGCTACTTTGGAAGTTGCTCCGGTATTAGAATCTATTTTCCCTGGTTTCTTAAGCATTATCCTTTTATTCGGTTATGTGGCTTTAATCAAAAAAGGTTGGAAACCGATGCATTTGATTTGGTTGACAATGGCTGTCGGCTTAATCGGTGCATTAATTAAGATCTTTTAAAATGAGAGAGTACAATTTTGTACTCTCTATTAAATAGGAGGAACAGAATATGAAATTAATTGTACAAGCAGATGATTTTGCGATGACAGATGCCGTTGCGGAAGGGATTTTGAAAGCAGCGCGTGATGGTGTTTTAACACAAACGGGTTTAATGACTTGTGGTCCGCATGCGGAATATTATGCCTGCAGAATCATGCGGGAATGTCCTCATATTGCTCTTGGTCAGGAGATTAACTTGGTTAGTGGCAGACCGGTAAGTAATCCGCAAGATATTCCGACATTGGTTAATCCCGATGGAACATTTATTCGCTCAAGAGTACACAAGGATATCGATCTAACCGATCCACACCATACAAGATATGAAGATGCTTATAAAGAAATCGAAGCTCAGTATTTGAAATTTATGGAAATTGTCGGTCATCAGCCATATTTCTTTGGATTACATTCATATCACAATGCCGAAATGATGCAAGCGATGGCAGACATTCAAAAAAAGTATTCAATTAACGGCTTAGAAGATACGATCAAATCATTGAATCTCCCTTTACGCATGGGCCCATGGTATCCGTTAAATAACATGCCGGAAGAAAACGGATTGGTTAAAAATGATAAGAAGGAAGTCTTGTCATTAGATTACCAATTTTCATTCGATGCTAAAAAGATGTTTTTCGAAGGTAAATGCGGATATATAACAGATCATGTCAAAGAAAAAGATGCTTATACGATGCTGCATACTCATGCCGGATACATTGATCGTGATTTGTTAGATATGTCAACTCTTACCATGACCAGAGTTATGGAATTGGATTTGTTATGCTGTGATGAAATGAAAAAATGGGTTAAGGACAATGATGTTCAATTGGTTAACTTTAGAGATATTGCGGAGGGAAAAGCATGAAATTATTAGTTCAAGCAGACGATTATGGTTTTACTAAAGGTGTTACCTATGGAATAATTGAAGGAATAGATAATGGTATTATCACCTGTTCCGGTTTATTTGCGAATATGGAAATAGCTCCTTGGGCTGCACAATTCATTAAAGAGAGAAAAGATTTTTGTTTCGGTATAGATTTTAATTTAGTTGCCGGACCATCGGTATCAGCAAAAGAAGATATACCGCATTTAGTGGATGAAAACGGTCGATTTATTCGTTCATCTGCTCGTGTGCGGGATCCGCGTTGGCAAAGCCCGCAAGGACAAGCCGAATTATTCCCATATAATGAAGTGTATAAGGAAACCAGAGCTCAATATGATCGCTTTGTGGAATTGACCGGACGTAAGCCGGGCTATTTACAAGGGCATTCAATCTCAACGGATACAATAATAAAGGCAATTAAACAAGTCGCTCAGGAGGAAAACTTGCCTTGTGCGATGGACTATTTTGATAAGGCCTTTGTAACTTTTATGCTTCCGGATGATGAAGATGATGAATATAATGCTTCTGTCAGTAAGACATTTAATGCGGAAGCACAGTTAAAGAAAAATCCGTTGAGGAAATTCTTGAAGCATAAAGATGAAATTTTGCAGCATGATTTAGCAATTGCCGGTGGACATCCTGGTTATGTCGATGCCGATTTGTTATCTTTGACTTCTTTATCGTTGGAAAGATGCCGAGATTTAGAATTTGTTACTTCACCGCTTATGAAAGAATTTATCAAGGAAAATAACGTGGAATTGGTCGATTACTACGATTTGGCAAAAATGGGAATGTAACTGCGCCAATAATATAATTATTGTGAAAATCTATTTATCCTAAAGGCACTTCAGTGTGCCTTTTATTTAAAGGTAATATTGGTGGTGGCAGCGTGCTAAAATGATTATATAAAAATAGGTAAGCATCCGTTAAGGTGATTTCGCTTGTATGCCGCACTATCGCTGATAAAAAAAGGTTGTAAGGGGGAAAATCCTTTACAACCTTTTATTTGATTCAGTGAGTGTCTTTAACTGCCCAACCGCGATACGAACCATGAAATTCACCGACATTTCTGGCTAAATCAAGTATGGCATGATTTAAAGTCAAACGATTATTTTCTAATGTGTTGATCAAATGTAATTCATTTGGAGCAGCACCTTTTTCAATTTCATAATTTTCTATTTTGGCAATTTCTGCATATTTTTCTTTTTCTTCTTCGTTGTCAAAAATAATATAATGTAAAAGAGTAATTACATTACAGTCACCGATGGATTTTTGCATTAGACGAACCTGTTTCAGGATTAAGTCGATTTTTTTTGCTGTGATCGGTTGAAATTGCTGAGCATATTTTTCTACCAATTCTTCATCGGTTAAATCTTCCTCTTTTATTGTTTCAACTTCATCTTCGACTAATTGTTCAATATCATGCATTGCTTGTTGATTTTGATCTTCTTCGTCGATGGAACTGATGATATCATCGATTAAATTTTCTTCTCTTTTGTTTTCGTCAACTATTTTTAAAGTGTCATCAGCATATTCTAAGGGATTCAATTGAGAAATGTCATCATTTAGAACTTTTTCAATTTCTTTTGTGTCTTCTTCTTTATCGGCAGTTTCTTTATGTGAATCAATGTTGTCAATGATGATTTCATCTTCTTCTTGATTTTGCGGTTGAATGATTTCATCAATGATACTGTTAATTTCATCATTGATTCTTTGTTCTTCTTCCGATATTTCTTTTTCTTGTGAGTCAAACATTGGTTCATTTTGTTCCGGTTCGACAATATCTTCCTCTGCTTGTTCATCAGTATTGTGATTTTCTTCTTGTGGAAGATCGTCATCTACAGGTTTTACTTCGGGAATTTCTTCTTGCTTCTCTTCGATAATGATTTCCGGTTCGACAATATCTTCCTCTGCTTGTTCATCAGTATTGTGATTTTCTTCTTGTGGAAGATCGTCATCTACAGATTTTACTTCGGGAATTTCTTCTTGCTTCTCTTCAATAATAATTTCCGGTTCGACAATATCTTCTTCTGTTTGTACATCTGTATTGTGATTTTCTTCTTGTGGAATATCATCATCTACAGGTTTTATTTCAGGAACTTCTTCTTGTAGAACATTATTTGTTTCTTCGGTATTGTTTTTTTCTTGCGTTAATTGGTTTTCTTCTTTGATGCCGTCAACGATTGTACCGATAGTGTTGGCAACTTCCGTTATTTTTTCTGCTATTTCATCTTTTGTGGCATTCCACTGCGAAGGGAATTGTTCATTATCATTTTCTTGGCTTTCTTCTTCGATTTCAATTAATTTTATTTCGTTTTTTTCTTTGAATTTCTTTTTGATATATAGAATTGTTCCGGCAACTGTAGCAGCTGTAAAGATTAAACTTGGGATTATTTTTTTCATAATACCACTCCTTATCTGTATAAATAATCATAATTGTATTATAATATATTTGCTTTATTTTTGCACATAAGGAGTGATAGAATGCGCAAATTTATTTTGATTTTAGCAATGTTGAGTTTGCTTCTCAATGGTTGTTCCAATAGAAATTTTGAACCTAATGTTAAACAAACAGTTGAAATATTGGAATTAAAGCAGGAAGTTGACCCTTTGACTTTGATAAGTGATGTTGATGATGTTGGTTTGACTTTTGAGGTAGCCAACAGTAATTTAGATGTTAATACTCCGGGAACATATAATATAACTTATAAAGTGTCTCAGGGTAAAAAGAATACCGAGATAACTTTTGAGTTTACGGTAAAAGATAACGATGCTCCGGCAATTGAAATGGATGATACAATTAATATTCTTTATGGTGGTTCATTCATTCTTAAAGATTATGCTAAAGCTGTCGATGAAAGGGATGGAGATGTCAGTGACAGTCTGCATTTTACCGGCAGTATCAATACTTACAAGGTTGGAACTTATGCTATTCAGGTTATTGCCTCTGATCAATTTGGCAATGAAGCGAGTAAAGAAGTAACTGTAAATGTTAATGCTGATGAAAAAAACACCTACAAAGAAACGATTTGTGGTGCTTATACCGATAGCAGTTATACCGGTGGTCAGGCACCGACTTTAACTTTAAAAAATGATGGCACTTTTGAATTGTACTTGAACAGTTGTACGGTTGTTAATTTGGTTGAAGGCGAGTATATGCAATATGATGATGTCTTATATTTAATCAGTCCTGATCATCGTTTCTTCAGTCCGAATGAAGCCGATTTAGTTAGATTTGTCGTTCAAATAGACGGAACATTGTTGTTTGATTCACAATTGGAACTATGTGCTCCTAATTACGGTGATATTTTTTCAAAAGCTGTGGAGGAAAGCATTGATGAACAACAATAAAAAGGAGGAAGATCATTATGTATTGTAGAAATTGCGGCTCAAATATTGATGATAAAGCGGTGGTATGTGTTCATTGCGGTTGTCGGCCTAATGACGGGACTAAATATTGTCCAAAATGCGGTGCGGCAACTTCCGAAGAACAGATCATTTGTTTGAATTGCGGATGCAGTCTGAAAAAAGAACCGATAGTAGAAAGTAAACGGAATATGTATATTGCTGCTTTGTTAGCTTTGTTTTTAGGAACTTTGGGTATTCATGATTTTTATCTTGGATATACTAAACAGGGAGTAATTAAGATAATTTTAACTGTAACGGCAATCGGATCTGCAATCAGTGTTATTTGGTCTATAGTTGATCTTGTTAAAATATTGACCGGTGATAAAAAAGATGCGGATGGTTATCCGCTGAGTAAGGATTTTTAAAGTGCGGTATGCACTTTATTATTTGGGGAAAATAGATGAAGAAAATAGTATTTGTTGAGCCGTTGGGCATAGAGAATAAAGAATTGAAGGCCGTTATTGATTCTTATTTGCATGGTGGAGCAGACATAACTTATTATGATCGAGTTGCGGAAAGCAAAAAGGAATTGATCGCAAGATGTACTTCGGCAGAGGTGATTGTTACTGCTCAAGTTCCTATTGATAAAGAAGTAATCGATAATTGTCCTGATTTACGTTACATTTGCGTAGCTTTTACCGGTACTGATCATATTGATAAAGAATATTGCCGCCAAAGGGGTATTACGGTAAGCAATTGTAAAGGCTATTCGACTTCGGCGGTTGCCGATTTGGTATTTGCTTTGGTTTTAAATATTTTGCGAAACGTCAACGAATGTGATCGAACAATCCGCGAAGGATCAAACAAAAAAATGCCGGCAGGTGAAGAATTGGAAGGTAAAACATTCGGAATTATCGGTTTGGGTGAAATAGGCTGCCGAGTTGCCAGAATTGCTAATGCTTTCGGTTGTAAAGTTATAGCTTATAACCGTCACCATAAAAAAGTGGAGAATGTCACTCAGGTGGAATTAAACACTCTTTTAAAAGAGAGTGATATTGTTTCTTTGCATGTTCCCGCAAATGAGCAAACAAGGCATATGATTGGTAAAGAACAATTGGAATTAATGAAATCATCGGCTGTTTTGATTAATTGTGCTCGTGGGGCAGTAGTTGATAATGTTGCTTTAACAGAGGCTCTAAATAAGGGGATAATAGCGGGAGCAGGGGTGGATGTATTCGATTATGAACCGCCACTGAAAAAAGATTATTGTCTATTGCAGGGTAAAAATTGTATACTTACGCCGCATATCGGTTTTGCCACTAAACAAGCTTTTATTAAACGAGCTCATATAGTTGGAGAAAATTTGCTGGGATATATTCATAATAAACCTATAAATATTGTTATCGAATAAAAAATCGACAAGTCAATTGCCGATTTTTTATTGGATTAATTTCTTTTTTATTAGGAAATCAATAATCATTTTTTGATGATCGAAAGCCAATTGCTCCATAGAATTATAAGTTCCGTTTGAATCAAAGCAGATTTGATAGTTATCTGCCGCTAAAGTAATCATATTTTGTTTAATAAACAGTTGGAACCATTGAGCTTCCTTGGCATCATCCTGACCTCTTGGCTGAACCTTGTTTTTGTCTACAAGACCATAGTAAGTTGCGGAAACTATCCATCCGCGCGGGTCTCTGTTTCTGGCGGAATAAATGTCTAATAAAGTTACTTGAGCATTTAATCCTGTTTCTTCAAATAATTCTCTTTGAGCCGTTTGCTTTAAATCTTCATTTTCTTGGGCAAATCCTCCGGGAATGGCCCATTGATTGATATAAGGGTGTCCTTTTCGACGGATGAGCAACAGATATATTTCTCCTTCGTTTAGGGAATAGATTAAGCAATCGGCTGTTAAATAAGGTCTGGAATAGTTTTTGGTTTTGTAAATCTCTAAAAATTGTTCTAAAGTTAATCCTTTGTTATCTTTTAAGTTGTTATTCATAAGTTTTAAAAGGTGCATAAGTAAAATCTATGCACCTAATGATTTAAATTAGAAATCTACTTCAGTATCGTAGTAGCAACACTTCAATAATTTTTCCATTTCTTCCTGAGTAGGAATGCGTGGATTTGAGCCTGTGCAAGCATCGCCGATAGCTAATTCAGCAATCTTTGGTAATCTTTCTAAGAATACTTCTTCCGGTACGAAGCCGTTTTCTGTCGGATATGAATCTTTGCCATAGAATTTGATTCCGTGAGGAATATTTAATTCATCATTTAAGTGACGAACGAAACTGATCAGATTTGCCACTTTTTCATCATCATCTTTTCCGCCTAAACCTAAGTAATCAACGATAACGCCGTATCTCTTTTTAGCTGTTTCATTTTTCGCATTGAAAGCAATAACTTTAGGTAAGTACATTGCGTTTGCAGCACCGTGAATAATATGAGCTCCGTAATCATCAAAAGCAGCACCTGTTTTATGAGCCATTGAATGAACGATACCTAATAAGGCGTTAGAGAATGCCATACCTGCTAAGCATTGAGCATCATGCATTCTGTCTCTGGCAGCCATATCACCATTATAAGAAGCTACTAAGTCATTCTGAATCATTTCGATAGCATGAATAGCTAATGGATCGGTATAGTTGCAGTTAGCTGTTGAAACATATGCTTCGATAGCATGAGTTAGTGCATCCATTCCTGTATGAGCAACAAGCTTTTGTGGCATTGTTTCTGCTAATTCCGGGTCAACGATTGCTACATCCGGAGTGATTTCGAAGTCAGCAATTGGGAATTTAACGCCTTTAGCATAATCGGTAATGATCGAAAATGCGGTTACTTCCGTAGCTGTTCCCGAAGTTGAACTGACAGCACAGAAATGAGCTTTTGTGCGTAACTTAGGTAAACCGAATACTTTGCACATGTCTTCAAAAGTTGTTTCCGGATACTCGTATTTAATCCACATTGCTTTAGCAGCATCGATAGGAGAGCCACCACCAATTGCAACGATCCAATCAGGTTGGAAATCAATCATTGCCTGTGCGCCGCGCATAACAGTTTCTACAGATGGATCTGATTCGATTCCGTCAAAAACCTTTACTTCCATGCCGGCTTCTTTTAAATAATTTTCTGCTCTGTCTAAAAAGCCGAATCTTTTCATTGAACCGCCGCCTACACAGATAATTGCGCGCTTGCCCTCAAAATTCTTTAAATTTTCCAATGCTCCCTTTCCATGGTAAACATCTCTTGGTAAAGTAAAACGTGCCATAAAAACCTCCTCAATACACGCAAAAGTTTGTTAAACTTTTCACAGGTTTAATATAACAGTTTGTGAATTATTTAGCAATAGGAAATTATGATTTGACAACAAATAGTAATTGTTCACAAAATAGACAATTGATAATTAATGTATAGATTATTGCGTTACATATTGTCTATAATCTAGTTGGAAGGTGAATGAAGTGGAAAATATTATTCTTATAACTAAATGCGGAAAAATAAAAGGAATTAAAACGGAAAATGCTTGTATTTTTTCTTCTCTACCTTATGCTCAAACCAAGAGATTTGAGAAACCTCAACCGGTGAATAAGTGGAATTTATTTGATGCTACCAAAAGACAGGTAAACTGTTTTCAAAAGTTCAGTTTCCGTGATAAAACTATAGAATCGAAAGATTTTTACTATAATGAGTTTTACTTTGACCGTGACAGTGATTTTGCGGAAACTCCGATGACTTTAACAATAATAACACCGCTAAGCCCTAAAAACTGTTCGGTAATTGTTTATTTGCATGGAGGAAGTTTTGAAAACGGCTGTATAAATGATTTGCCTTTCGGGAGTACCGAGGAATACGCTAAAAGAAATATTATATTTGTTTCTGTCGGATATCGTTTGAATATTTTCGGATTATTTGACAGTCAAAATTTTATGCTACAGGATCAAATGTTTGCTTTGAAATGGGTAAAAGAGAATATCGAGGATTTCGGCGGTAATAAAGACAATGTGACAATCATGGGACAGTCAGCCGGAGCAATGTGTATCAGCGATTTATTGCTTTATCCACCTTTAAAAGATTATATTAAGGGAGCAATATTGATTTCCGGTGCCGGAGTCATTCCGCGCTTTGTAGGACCGCATAGGCAACAGGATAATGCCTGGTTCTGGCAAAAAATTATTGAAGATGCCGGTTGCACGACAATTGAGGAAGCAAAAAAAATTGACAGCAGATTATTATGGGAGAGTTGGTACAAAAATGCACATAAGCAAAAAATACCGATGCATTTATATGCGCCTTCTATTGATGGGGAAATCATCAGCGATGTTCCGCAAAGTATCATTAAAAGGCGTCTCGATGTTGATGTGCCTTTGTTAATAGGGGTTACTTCTCAGGATATGTTTCCCTATATGATTTTTGATATGGCGTTGAACATGGGAAAAAGAAATTTTGACTTAAATCGCAGTGCGGTTTACTGCTATTATTTTGATATTACTTTACCGGGAGATAATTACAAAGCATTCCATGGATGTGATTTGTGGTATTTGTTTGGCAATATGGATAAATCTAAGCGACCTTTTACTTCAAAAGATCACGCTATAAGTAAGATGATGATCGATTATGTGACTAATTTTGTGGAAAAGCAAAATCCCAATGGTGTAGGCTTACCTCAGTGGGACAATATTTCTAAAGACAATCATGATTTTCGCCTGTTTTCTTACGGAGACAGGTTGACAATTAAGCCTGTTTTAGCTCGCGGAAAACTTTTTTACAATATGACTTTTGATAGGGGACCGTTCTAAATTAAATCTCAAATAAATTGAAATTGCTTACATTTTGTGCTAATATATAGTCAGTAAATATTTATTTATACAAAAATAAAGGAGATAGTTCGATAGATATTGTCGCACAAAAGAGAATAAAATGGGAAATAGAAGTAAGAATTTAGACCCTGTTCGTACCATTGATCAGGTTAAAGATGAAGTAACGGAGTTGATTAATTGTAAAGTTCGTATTTACAATAATTTTAGTAAGCGTGAAAAACCGACGGAGGGATTGATTACGGCGGCTTATAAGAATTTATTTGTTTTGCAGACTGATGAAAATAGTTTTATATCCAAAAAAACATTTACTTATTCTGACCTTATTACCGGTGGGATAAGCATTGAACTGTCTGAATAGTTGTTTGCATAAATTGTTGTGATACTATATAATATTAAGGGTTTGCACCGGTGGCGGAATGGTAGACGCGTACGTCTCAGAAGCGTATGATTAAAGTCGTGTGAGTTCAAGTCTCATTCGGTGCACCATTTTTATTTGGAGGAAAATTATGTCAGTGTTGGAACTGCTTGTAATAGCGATTGGTTTGTCAATGGATGCTTTCAGTGTTTCTGTGTGCAAGGGTTTATCGGTAGAAAAGGTACAGACAAAACATGTTTTGTTATGCGGTTTGTTTTTCGGAATATTCCAGGCAGTGATGCCTGCAATAGGTTATTTTATCGGTTCGGCATTCGCAAATTATGTGGAAAAATTTGATCATTGGGTTGCTTTTGTTTTGTTGCTGTACATCGGTATTAATATGATTAAAGAAGCTAAACAGGAAGAAAAAATGGATGCGGATTTTTCTTTGAAAACAATGACTTTGATGGCGATTGCTACCAGCATTGATGCTTTGACAATAGGTGTATCCTTTGCTTTTCTAAAGGTTAATTTGTTGATAAGCGTGCTGGCTATCGGATTGATCACTTTTACTTTGTCTTGTATTGGAGTCGTGTTGGGGCATAAGATCGGCAGTAAATTCTCTAGCCGTGCTGAAATATTGGGTGGGGCAGTTTTAATTATATTGGGTATAAAGATCTTAATAGAACATACTTTTTTCGGCTAAAAAATTAATTGAATATTGTTATGATATTCTTTTTTTATGCTCAGATCGTTTGACTTTTTTAAGAAAAAAAGTTAGTGTAAATTGACAATTAGAAAGCAAAAACATATAATCTATTTGTAACGAAATTATAGGAGGATTTTTAAAATGTCAGTTAAAGTTGCTATTAACGGTTTCGGTCGTATCGGTCGTTTGGCATTCAGACAGATGTTCAATGCTGAAGGTTATGAAATCGTAGCTATCAATGATTTAACCAGCCCTAAGATGTTGGCTCACTTATTAAAGTATGATACTGCTCAAGGCGGTTATTGCGGACATATCGGTGAAAATTTACACACTGTTACTTCTAAAGAACCTGAATTAGAAGAAGACGGCAAGACTGTTAAAGTTCCTGGCTCTATCACAGTTGATGGTAAGGAAATTACTATTTATTCTATGCCAAAGGCTCAAGATTTACCTTGGAAAGAATTAGATGTTGATGTTGTTCTTGAATGTACAGGTTTCTATACATCAAAAGCAAAAGCACAAGCTCATATTGATGCCGGTGCTAAAAAGGTTGTTATTTCTGCTCCTGCTGGAAATGACTTACCTACTATTGTTTATAATGTTAACCATACAATTCTTAAACCTGAAGATACAATCA
Source organism: Erysipelotrichia bacterium (assembly GCA_030525245.1). Taxonomy (GTDB): domain Bacteria; phylum Bacillota_I; class Bacilli_A; order Erysipelotrichales; family Erysipelotrichaceae; genus UBA1783. Next base: position 2,633 of record JAUNFB010000010.1, on the reverse strand, counting down.
TTTCTGCAGCAAGTTGTACTACTAACTGCTTAGCACCAATGACTAAGGCATTAAATGATTATGCACCAATCCTTTCTGGTATCATGACAACTGTTCATGCTTATACAGGCGATCAAATGATTCTTGATGGACCGCACAGAAAAGGTGATTTACAAAGAGCAAGAGCTGGTGCTGCTAATATCGTTCCAAACTCTACAGGTGCTGCTAAAGCTATCGGTTTAGTTATTCCAGAATTAAACGGTAAATTGATCGGTGCTGCTCAACGTGTACCTACTCCTACCGGTTCAACTACTATTTTACATGCAGTTGTTAAGGGTAAGGATGTAACTGTTGATTCTATCAATGCTGCTATGAAAGCTGCTGCTAACGAATCATTCGGTTATACTACTGAAAAGTTAGTTTCTTCTGATATTATCGGAATGAAATACGGTTCATTATTTGATGCTAACCAAACAATGGTTGCTAAGATTGATGACGATACTTATCAAGTACAAGTTGTTTCTTGGTATGATAACGAAAACAGTTACACTAGCCAGATGGTTAGAACTATCAAGTATTTAGCAAACGTTAAATAGTTAAATTTAGAAAGATGGTTGTTTTGACAACTGTCTTTTTTTTATGAGTGACTTTATATATTTTATATGTTTCTGCTTAAAAAAGTGTTATAATTTGAGTGTTGAAGAGGAGGATTTTTATGTCTAAACGTACAATCAGAGATTTAGATGTTAAAGGAAAAAAGGTTATTGTCAGAGTAGATTTTAATGTTCCTCATAAGGGAGATGTTATTACTGATGATAACAGAATTGTTGCTGCATTACCGACTATTAAGTATTTGTTGGAACACGGTGCAAAAGTTATATTGTTGTCACATTTAGGAAAAGTAGATCACAAAGATCCGGAAAAATGTGCTGCTGACAAAGCAAAGAATGATATGGCACCTGTTGCTAAGAGATTACAGGAATATTTGCCTGATGCAAAAGTTACATTTGTTAATGCTACTAGAGGCAAGGAATTGGAAGAAGCTGTCAATGAATTGCAGGAAGGAAATGTAGTATTAATGCAAAATACTCGTTATGAAAAAGGCGAAAGTAAGAATGATCCTGAATTAGCCGCATATTGGGCATCGTTAGCTGACATTTTTGTATCTGATGCTTTTGGCTCAGTTCACAGAGCTCATGCTTCAACTGTTGGCATTGCTCAACATTTGCCAAGTGCTGTAGGTTTCTTAATTGAAAAAGAATTGAAATTTTTAGGCGATGCTGTGGAAAATCCGGTAAGACCGTTTGTAGCTATTTTAGGCGGTGCAAAAGTTGCTGATAAATTAAAAGTTATCAACAATTTGTTGGAGAAATGTGACACTTTGATTATTGGCGGTGGAATGGCTTATACATTCTTAAAAGCTAAGGGATTAGAAGTAGGAAAGTCATTGGTTGATTTGGAACAAGTCGATTACTGCAAGGAAATGATGGCTAAGGCTGAAAAATTAGGTAAAAAATTATTATTGCCTATCGATACAGTAGTTGCTGATAATTTCCCTGATCCTATTGATGCTGAAATTTCGACAGAAGTTGTAGATGCCGATAAAATTCCTGCTGATAAGGAAGGATTGGATATCGGACCTAAGACTGCCGAATTATTTGCTGAGGAAGTTAAAAAAGCAAATACGGTTGTTTGGAACGGACCTATGGGTGTATTTGAAAACCCAACATTGGCTAAGGGTACTAATGCTGTTGCTAAAGCTCTTGCTGAATGTAAAGGTACAACTATCATCGGTGGCGGTGACAGTGCAGCCGCAATCAAACAATTGGGTTATGCCGATAAAGTTAGCCATGTTTCTACCGGTGGTGGAGCTTCTTTGGAATTCTTGGAAGGCAATGGTTTACCTGGCGTAGACGCTATTGATGAAAAGTAATAGGAGATAAGCAGTTATGAGAAAACCAATTATTGTCGGAAACTGGAAGATGAACAAAACAATTGCCGAAGCAGAAGAATTTATTGCGGCAATTGATCCTATTTGTCATGATAAGGCTGACTTCGGTGTGGCTACATCATTTTTGGCTTTACAATCTAGCATTAAAGCAGCAAAAAATTTAATTGTTGCCGCTGAAAATTGTCATTTTGAAGATAAAGGTGCTTTCACTGGTGAAGTTTCTGTACCGATGTTGAAAGAAATCGGTTTGAAATGGTGTATTGTCGGACATAGCGAAAGAAGACAGATGTTTGGTGATACTGATGAAACAGTAAACAAAAAAGTAAAGAAATTACTTGCTGAGGGTATTACCCCGATTATGTGTTGCGGTGAAACTTTAGAAACATTTGAAGCCGGCAAAACCGAAGAATGGGTAAGAAACCAAATCTCTAAGGGTTTGGAAGGCGTTAGCGGTTCTGATGTAGCAAGCATGGTTATTGCTTATGAACCAATTTGGGCAATAGGCACAGGTAAGAGTGCTACAAAAGAAATTGCTGAAAACACTTGCGCAATTGTCAGAGATCAAGTTAAAAAGATGTATGGTGAAGATGTAGCTGAAAAAGTAAGAATTCAATACGGTGGAAGTGTTAAACCGGAAAATATCGCTGAATACTTATCAGAAAAAGATATTGGAGATTTAACTTTCGGTTGTCAACAAGGTGTT
>JAUNFB010000102.1:980-2281 GCA_030525245.1 Erysipelotrichia bacterium | reverse complement strand
CTTTTTCTACATCTTGAAGTTCGTCAGCATCTTTTATCATTTTAAGCCCGATAACACTAAGAATCAAAAAAGTTATCATTCCGCCAATATAGTCCACAACATTACCTTCAACTCTGCTACCAAACAAATAACCTAAAAATGGCATTAATGCTTGGAAACCACCGAAATAACCACCCACAATAACTCCATGTATAAATTTCAGATTTGTTACAGATAGACCTTTCCCCACAGAAACAGCAAACGCATCCATAGCAAGCCCTACACTTATCATAATAATTTCTAAAAAACTCATTTTCGCACTCCCTCTATTCTCATACATATCGTAATAAGTGCAAAAATATTCAATTAAATGTTAAATTCAAAAAATATATTTGTAAGCTTTAAAATGCAAAAAGAAGATACATAAAAATCCTTAACCTTAAGAATTCTTATATATCTTCTTCTCTCCACTTTTCGCGATAATCAAAACCATTTCATCAAAACACATTAGCAAATTTATTCCGGAATTGTAATTCTATATAAAGCCATCTCCATACCACCAGTTGCTCTATAATAAAACACTCCACCATTTGCTACATCACGAATAATATATTTATAGTTCGCATCAGGAAGTACAGGCTCAAGTTTTAAGTTCCAAGGAGTATCAGTTAGAGCCTCACCCTTTGTATTACCAATATAATTAGTTGCATCTTCAGAAGTTGAATAGCAATCAAAGCCTTCTATGTTAGCATCACAAACAGCGGCAACAAACTCAGCGCCATTAAAAATAATCTCGTTATTTTTCAAATACTTTGAAAGCAAAACAGCTGCCGCATATTCAGAATTTTTCATAAGATGCCCAAAAGTCTCTCCACTATCAGAAAGAATCGCTGAACTAGCAGCATTTGAAATACTATTACTTGTACTTGTCGAATTTAAAGACATCCAAAATCCATTTATACCATCAGCAAAAGCCGGATGAACAAAATAATCATTTGGCAAAACTTCATTATTTGACATATAGTCAGTATTCTCACGTAAGAACACAATATCTACAGCTGTATCTGGAATATTACTATACGATTTTCCCAAATAAAAATCCTGTATCTTATATGCAAATCTAGGAATCCACACATACTCTTTAGTTCCATAAACCATCCTCGCAAAATGCGAAATCTCTTTTTGGTAATTATACCAGCTCTCCGTATAAACATTTTTTACAAGCGAATCATCATATCCAACCGGCTGCATATTATCACTTGAAAGAATCGGTCTGTTAACACCCGTTTTTATATCAAACTCGGCAGCTTTATTTGTCTTAG
>JAUNFB010000102.1:0-953 GCA_030525245.1 Erysipelotrichia bacterium | reverse complement strand
ATTATTATAAGTCTTCTTATTAGCACTCTTATAAGTAAAATTATACACAATCAAATCATCCCCACTTGGATACTTATCAAAAGTAACATTACAATCTTCAGCTGTATAATCCAAACCTAAAAGTTCAAAATCTTTATCAGAAAGAGTCCTATTCGAAATAATATCAAAATCCGAAAGCATCTTTCCATCGCCACTTCCAGATGGAATTGTATTTTCATTTGCAATTATTGCCAAATATATAGCATTTGTTGTATCCTTTGCTTCTTTAGTTCTTAAACTATCAACCGTATCAAGACCTGAGTAAATCGTTATCGAGGCAATCATAACTATAACAATAATCGTTATTATCAAAGTTATGATAGTTATTCCACTATTATTTTTCATATTAACCTCCAATATATTATCATTTGCAAAATTACCAAAATTAAACTATCTCACAAATAATTATATAACAACTCGCCTTTTTGTCAACAAATTCCAAAATCAAACTTACAACAAATTCCACATATATTTTAGTTAATCTTATCACAAAATATAAATACAATCTTGTGATTAAATAATATACAAGATTCTCCTCTACTGTTCATTTAAAAGTTAAAATGAATGGTAATATTTTTCAAAGTATTTTTTGCTTTATCATAGCAAACTATACATTACAAAATTTATGAAATGGAGTGTGAATTAAAATGTCACAAAAAATTTATTGTAGTGTTGGAAGTTGTTCTTATAATGCCACAGATAAAAACGAATGCACATTAAAGAGCATTCAAGTAACACCTTGTCCAAACTGTAAAAAAGGTAATCCAGAAGACGAATCATTCTGCGGTTCATATTGTAAATGCAAATAAAAAATAGGCATTATAGGTAGGCTTAAATTAGGCAAAGAAGGGTATGATAATACTTTTAGTAGCAATTTTGTCAAGGTGGAGATGACGAAGTCATACTACCTTGAC
>JAUNFB010000101.1 GCA_030525245.1 Erysipelotrichia bacterium | reverse complement strand
ATGTTTCCTCCTACAAAATACTTGAAAGAAGTTGAGATTTCATATTGTTAAACTCTTCTTCTGTAAGCATACCGGCCTCTTTCATTATCTGAAGTTTTTGGATTTTTGCTTGAAATTGTGCCATATCGTTTTGCGACTGTACAGGTTGCTGTGATTGCTCAACATTATCAATTGCGCCACTTACTGCATTTCCTACAACACCGCCGACTACACCGCCTACGCCTGCCATAGTACCAAATCCGACGCCCATATTAGTGAATTGACCAACAGCTTCATTTTTTGCCACATCTTCTGCAACATCAAAACCACGTTCTTGTTGATAAGTATATCCCTCCTGAGCTCGTTTGGTAGCCATAGCTTGTGAAGCGATTACTGTTTTTTGTGCCTCTGTTTCAGCATCAATGACTTGTGTTTGTTGGCGAATTTTTGCCTCTGCAATATCTGCATATTGACGAAAATAGATGCTCTTAAATTTTTCATATGTAGGTTCGCCATCAGGTTTAACAATTGTTGTTAGGAAGAAGCGTTCAAGTGCTACACCGTAATCATCAAAATCCGGTTGTAACAAATTGATTAAAGAAAATGACATTTCATTTAGATGTTCGTCAATTTCAAATATATTTATTTTTTTATCACGAATAACTTGTGCTATATAAGATTTAACCTTTGTCATTAAGAACGCTCTAAAGTATTTGATTAATCCGGCTTGACCAAGGAAATCTTCTGTTCCTACTAATTTAACTAGCAACTTTCTTGAATCTTTAACACGAAGGCTCATTTCACCGCTTGCACCAATAGCTAATGGGAAGTTAAAGGTAGGCTCCATAAATTGAATTTTGCTATCAGTGCCCCATTTAATTGCCATTTGCTCCGTCTTATTTATGAAATAAATCTCGCAATGGAACGGGGTTTCGCCTCCGGTTGGAACATTTAATGCTTTTCCGATAAACGGAATGTTTTGCGTTTCAAGAGTATAACGACCAGGTCCAAACAAATCTAAAGCCTGACCATTCATCATAAAAATGGCTTCTTGTGATTCATGAACAATCAACTGCGTTAGTGAATTAAAATCTTCACAAGGATGCTTCCAAATAAAGGTTGTATTATCGCCTTCATATTTAATAATATCTGCAATTTTATTCATAAATAATTTCTCCTATCATTTAATGCTTATCCACATAGCAGGTCGAATACCATAACTGTTACTTTGATAATCACCGGTTCCATATATATCTCCATCTGATTGAACATAAGCGATTCTAAAATAAGTATTACCTTGCGTTCTTAGGAACCAACCTGTTGTTGAGTCGTCTAAATCTTTACATACTCTGTCAGAATTTATGCTAAAGTATTTATTTGCTTCTTCAATAGAAAGAAGGAATAGTTTGTCATTTGTATTTTTGCCACTGCTTTCATTATATTCAGGGTTCTTCTTGTTTTTTATTGGGGATGTTAAAATGATTGATTGTTCAACATTGTCGAATGTAGACTTATAAAAGTCTTTATTTAACCATTTCCTTATTGAGCTATCCCTCCAAGTTACGTCGCCGCTTTTATCAAACGGTTTTTTAACTAAACTATATTTTGAAATTAATAATGCTTTTTTCTTGTCTTTGTTAACACTTAAAACAACCCATTCGACTTGTTTATTGTCATATTTACCAAGAGTAACGGTATCGCCTTTCTTGGCTGATTTAACTAATGATATTTGCTCGTTTTTATAATCATTGTATATAGCTTTCATCTGTTCTTTAGTATCACTATATTCTTCAATGGTCATAAACTTTTCATAAGCTTTTATGTATTCCTTTTTATCTGCATGTTTTTTAGCTTGAGCATAAATGCATGCATTTTTCTTGTCATTAGAATCTTTATAATCTTCAAGTTTATCAAACGCTTTATAAGCGGCATCATAGTCTTTGGCATTGAAGATGTCAACAGCTTTTTTATATTGAACAGCAGAGCCTATTGGAAACGATAATGTGCAAACAATACAAGTACCAATTATAATAAGCCACATTAAAGTTTTAGTTTTAATACTTTTTTTTGGCACAGCGTTTTGTTGTATGTTTATATTGTTATCCATGCTATCTCACCTTCCTATAATTCATACTTTAGAGAATTCCATTTTTCTTTTGACATTGTTACTTTTCTTGGATTTACTCCATCATATTCAGAAATAACGCCTGCATCTTCAAGTTGCTCTATAATTGTTACGCCTCTTGAATAACTTATGGCAAGTTTCCTTTGAATTAGTGAAATTGAAGCAGCCCCGGCTTCCATTATTATATTTCCTGCCTCAATAAACA
>JAUNFB010000041.1 GCA_030525245.1 Erysipelotrichia bacterium | reverse complement strand
TTGCCTCCTCAAATTATTTATACAACCTACTCTAAGGGGAGAGTCAATATTTTTTGATGAAATTTTTTAAATTATTAAATTCTAATTTATTTATTAACCAACTTTTCAAAAGAATTAGCATTTAATATAGTATTTGACACAAATTTGCCTTTATAAAAGTTAGCCCAATTATTGAATATGCAAGGTACATTTTTGGCTTTTTCTAATGTATCTACCTTTATAAAGTTAATCTTAATATTATTTTCTTTTGCATATTCTGATAATTCTTTTACTTCATATTCTACATAAGGACACTCATTACTATAATAAATAGTAAATTCCTCATTATCTATTTTCATAAGTCTAGCATTTTCATTGAATTTAGGCACTTCGTTATTATCAAATTGTAATACTAACAATTCATAATCTCCAATTGCATCTACAACTTTAAAACCATAATGTTCAAAAAAATTTTTTTCTCCAATAAACGGTTTTTTCTTTTTTGAAGACAAAGTACAAATTCCGCTCATACCTTTTGCTTTTGAATCGCTTATACAATATTCTAGCAATTCTTTTGCGATTCCTTTACCTTTAAAGTTGCCTGCAACCCATAAACAATAAATATATTCGTAATTCTTTCCACTAATAGGCACCCAAGCAGTTTCTATTGGCTCATATTCAATGAATATTTTCCCTCTAGCATTTAGTTTTCTAAATACATGACCGTCCTTTAATTTATTTTTTATCCATTCTTTTTTATTATTCACTCCACATTGATGTTTTGGATCACTAATAGCACAACAAATATGCTCATCATTAATATTTTCTAATGTTAAATTTATATATTCATTCATATTATTTTACTCCTTCTAATGATTTTATACCATTCATAATTATTTCTAATGATAATTCAAAACTTTCTTTAATTGATATTGGATTACCAAAAGCATTATTGTTTACAAGTAAAGAAAATCCCTCTAAAAATGATCTTAAGGTTCTTATGATATGATTTATATTAACATCACTAATATCTAAAGGCTTTAGAACTTTAAATATCATATTAAAAAGTCTTGTGGTCGCTTTTTCTTTATCAGTACTTTCATATTTGTTATACCAAAGCATAGCAGTAAAAACACCTTTATTATTGATAGCATAATCATAAAAAGCATAACACATATTCTTTAAAGCTTCATATCCTGATACTCCAACAGCAGAATCGAGCATTTTTTCTTCCATTTGTTTCCAACCATAAACCATAAGTCTTTGCTTTATTTCTTCAAGACTGCTTATATGATTATACAAAGATGGCGATTTAATATTTAATTCTTCAGCAATGATTTTAAGCGACATGTTATCTAGTCCAACATTATTTGCTATGCAAGCAGAAGTTTCAATAATAAGTTCATCACTAATACTATTTTTTGGCATACTATCCTCCACAACTAATTGCATTACAATTATAACTAATACGATTAGTTATGTCAATAATAAAAAAAATTAGCAAAAATTAATCTCCATTAATAGTTATATGTATTAACAATTAAATATATTTACTGTCTTCTTTAATACTTAATTTATCCTTTTAATCCTTGTATTTTTCAGCGAACTCTTTAACCTATTTTGGATTTGTTTTATAGATGAGCAGACTTCGTTCGCTCTTTATTTTTTACCTCAGTTTTTTTGATGTCTCCAAAATGATGTCCACATCAATTCCAACGAGATTTTTGAGTTATATAATTTTGTTTTGTATTTTAGAAATATCTTCAGATTTTCTCTTTGGAGTAGGAAGTCCATAAAAGTCAGACATATTTATCATATACTTCGCCATAGAAAGAGCATTTTCTTTGTCTTCTCTGGCTTCGAAAATTTTCTTGATTACTAAATATTTATCCATACAACATTCTATATCTGCAACAATAAGTAAAACATCACTAAAAATATTCATTTTCTTTTAACAAAAGCAGGTATTTACACCTTAAACAACATTACGAGTTCAAATAAAATATTTTTTCAACTCTCGGGCTCGTTGGAGCCATCACTACCTTAAGGTAGTTTTTTTATGTTCACCCATATAGTAGCAGATTTTCCGCTTAAAATAGGGTGTTTTTTTGGACAATGTTATTAAATATATTTGATATAATAACAAATTAACTCTATTTATATTGTAAGCGTTTTATTTGATTAATTCAACATTAATCTCAATATGAAATAAAAAAATGAAACATCTCTACAAGTATGTTTCATCTGTAATATTACCCAAACAATAAACAAATACAAGGAATGGTTATCACTGACAATAAAGAAGTAACCAATACCAATTTCGCGGCAAATTTATAATCATAATTGTATTTTTGAGCCAATATTGCGCAAGTACAACCGCACGGCATAGCAGTCAACAATACTGAAATGCTGATCAATAAACTGTCTATATTTAAAGATTTCAAAACAAAATAAACAGTTAATGGTAAAACAATCAATCGCAATAATGTAAATACAACTGTCGGAAAATCAAATAAATTGTGCCAATCACAATCAGCTAAAATCGCACCGATTGCCAGCATGGAAATACAATTTGATGATTTAGATATTAAAGAAATTGTATCTGTTATTGCCAAAGGAAATTTTATATTAAAAACCATTATCAACAGACCGATAAATACAGAAACAATGCATGGGTGACGTAAAGTCTTTTTAATACTGCTCTTTAAATCAACAGAACCGGTAAATAAAGATAAGCCGAGTGTCCACATTGTGAAACGCATAGGAATTAAATAGATAGAAGCATACATTACTGCTTGACTGCCATAAATATATTCGATCACCGGAATTCCGATAAAAGCGGAATTAGAAACCAGAAGACCATACTCCATAACATGCGATTTATCCTTTTCAAATCTTTTCAATATAAACGGTGAAACGATTAAGAGAATAACTTGAATACTTAAACAAATCAAGATCATGATTAATCCGTCCGTAAAAACATCTTTTAAGACTGTTTCGTTGAATAAAAAAGATTTAATAATGGTAGCCGGTAAAATAACATTGATCAATATTTCCGACAAGCCTTTCTGTTGCTCGGAAGTAATTATCTTTCTTTTTTTGATAACAAATCCGATAATCAATACAATCAACAACTCCAATTGTAAATTCATCATTTTCCAAAACATATTCAATTACCTCAAATATTCATTTCTTACCCAGCCAAAATAGTATACCATATTAAATATAAGCGCGATAGTCCAGCACAACGGATAACAAATATGAATAAAGAAAATATCATGTGCCATGCTGAAAGCAATTGCTAGAAAAGTCTGACGGACAACAATCATCGCCAACATTGAAAAAATCATCACCTGGATTGCCTTTTTAAAGCCTCGGTTTAGGCCAAAAAATATTTCCATCAATCCATTAACAATATATAATGGCGCTATTACTCTCACCATGGCTGTTCCAGCCTTGATTACTTGGGGATCTCTGTTGAATAATCCAACCAATTCATCGGAAAAAATCGTTATCGGAACACATAATAATGTTACAGAAATAGCCATTAGAAGCATTGCGGTAATGACACTTTTCTTTATTCTCTCCTTTTTCTGACAGCCGTAATTTTGAGAAACAAATGTTGCCGTTGCTATACCGAAAGATTGGCAAGGCATAGCCACAAAACTGTCTATCTTCTTAGCTACACCAATACCGGTAATGATATTTGTATCAAATGAATTTACATAACGCTGCATTAGTGAATTAGACAATGAAATCATACATGTTTGAATTCCTGCCGGTAAACCTTGTGAAACTATTTCGCTTAAATAATATTTATCAATTTTTATTTTTGATAAACGAATATTAAAATATTCTTTCTTCCCCATCAATATTTTAATTATAACCAGCGCACTGATTAATTGAGCAAAAACTGTCGATAAGGCAACTCCGACTACCGCTAAATTGAACACTGCCGTAAACAACAAATCAAAGATTACATTTAGAGCTGTTGTCAATAGCAGAATGTAAAACGGTGTCTTAGAATCACCGATAGAGCGAGATACTCCGGAACAAATATTAAATACTGCAGAAAAAATCGAGCCTAAAAAATAAACCTGTAGATAAGGTAAAGCAAAATAAATAACATCCTGCGGATAATGCATTAATTTCAATAAAGTATTTGAAGCAAAATAACCGGTAATAGTCATGAGTAAACCGAACATTACCGCAAAAGCTAAGGCAGTATGCACCGATTTGTCCAATTCATCATATTTTTTAGCTCCATAATAACGCGAAAAGATTGTCATTGCTCCGGAAGACAAGCCGGTAAAAAAACCAACCATAATATTGGTAACTGTTGAACAATTACTGACGGCCGCTAAAGCTTCCTTGGATACCAGATTCCCAACAATTAAGGAATCAACTGAATTATATAAATTTTGAAACAAATAACTTAAAAATATCGGTAAAACAAAAATAAGCATTTCTTTCCATATAATTCCTTCTGTAATAGCGTTGTTTTTCTCTGCCATATTTAAAAATAAGAAGCAGCTATAATGATATCCTATAACTGCTTCATCTCCCTTCTATGCTATTTTCTTCACAATTTCCATTAATTTTTTAACATCTTCAATTTTTGTGTTGCCGCTGGCTTTATCAACAATTGAAGAATATACATGAGGGATAACCTTTTTTACACCATTATCTAAAACAATTTTGACTATTTCTTCAAAATTATTTAAATCAATACCACCGGTAGGTTCCAACATGAAGTCTAATTTTGCACAAGCCTTAGCTACTGCCACAAGTTCATCTTTGCATTTCAAACCTCCCATAGGGAAAAATTTCAAAGATGATCCACCCATATCTTTTGCCATTAAAATCGCTGTTTCTACATCTACTATTGCCGGTTGTTCGCTCTTAGAAGATAATGGACCGGTAGAAATTTTAACTTTTCCGACTACTCCGGTAGGACTAACCAAGCAATTTATAAAACCTGTATTGTTAGCAAGCTCTGCTCTGGTATAACCGACAGCCGTAAATACTTGATTAAAGTGATTTGCCTTTATTTCCTTAGCAATATCGGCAACTGCTTTCCATTGATTGGGATTGCCACCGCCTAAACCGACAGACAAATTGCCATCCAAAGCCATATAATACTTCTTCATATCTTCCACTGCTGACATTACATCTGGATAATTAGCACTCAGAACACCAACCAAAACATGTTTTTCAGTTGCTTCATATATTTGACATGCATTTTCCAAACTTCCGGCTAAACAATTTAAACATACTTTATCATTATAAAAATTAACCATAATTACTCTCCGCAAATAATCTTTTTCATTTTTTCAACAATCAATTCTTTATCACCATCAACCATTGGACGAGGGTCAAAAGAAATTATTCCGTTTGCTAAACCATGATGACGACAATAAATTGATGGATTTCCCGCTTTCAATTTTTGATCTATTTCCACTGCCGTCATCTTTAATTTATCTTCATCAACATCTATATGGCAACGAAATATTTCTCTTCCGGCTTCATCTTGTACTTTTTTACAATTTAATCCGGCAATTTTATTTAATTCAACGACCAAATAATCAACAATTTCATGCTGCTTAGCGACATATTTTGCCATATCTTTATCGGTATACTGTTTTAAAGCCGACAATAAACCCATAATTTGTTCTTTTCCGACTTTCATAGCTCTTCCGATACCAATATATTGTTTTTTACAGTAAGCAATCAAATCCTTCCGCCCGGTAACAAAGCCGGATGTTGTTGCCTCAAAGGCTTTTTGACCGGAGTAACAAACCAAGTCACAGCCCATATCGATATACTTCTTTAAATCTTCTTCCGCAGCGGCATCTACCAAAATAGGTAAATTATGGGTATGAGCAATCTCGATCATTTTTTCTAAAGAAACCATTCCCTCTTGTACGCAATGATGAGACTTAACATACATCAAGCAAACTGTTTTATCGGTAATCGCTTCTTCAATATCCAAAGGATCAACTTCATTAGCCATTCCGGCTTCCACCACAACTCCGCCACCCAGACGGATCATCGTGCTTTCACATGCCCCGTATTGAATTACATGGCCTTTTTGAATAACTACTTCATTTGTCAATCCTGAACTATTCGGTAATTTTTCAATGATTGACTTTTTACCCTGAGAAATAAGTCCGGCTACGGAAATAGCAATTGCTGCCGAGGCACTGCAACAGACACAACTGTCCTGTCCGCCGGTATAAGTAGAAATAATTTCTCCGGCACGATTAATCAAATCATCGATAACAACAAATGATTGACCACCCTCGGCAGCGTCCTTAGCTGTTTGCGCACTGATCGTACTGGCCCCTAAAGCAGTCATTCTTCCGGAAGCATTAATAACGCGATTCAAGCCTATTTTTTCATAACAATTCATCTTAATCTTCCTGTTCTACATTAAAAGATACATTAACCCATTTATAAGGAGTTGGATTAACCATTACCGTTGATGACCCGATCTTCTTCAACTCAGCGTTAACCCTTTCCACATATTCATTAATTGTAAAATCTGTTTTTCTGGCTACACCGTCTTGATGCAAAGGGAATACCAATTGCGGATGAAATTTGTCTACAGTATGAGCAAATTCTTCCGGAGTATATTTACTTGAAGATTGGCGGAAAACTATATTTGGATTTTTTTCTTTCATCGTCGTAAAAATATTATTATGAAACATCCAATTCGGACCACCGCCATTGATGAAAATACGCGTATTTTCTTTAGTGGTAATCAAATAATCCATATATTCTATGCCGCCCATTATATCCGACATATTATGATTTTCCGGAAAATATTCATTTAAAACCTTTCCCTCACGATTGCTCATGTAATTTTGTTTACCTAAAAAAGTATGTTTTCCTCTGAATACTTCTAAAGTAAAGTCCTCCAATTCATATACTTCCGATGGATAAACCGGATAAATATTATCAAAAACAATATCACTATATCTTAATTCGCAAATAGCGGACATTGCTCCGACAAATACCTTGGAATTAAATTTTTTTGCCAAATAAGGTAAATCCATATCATGATCATAATGAGTATGCGATAACAAGATGTAATCAGCACCGTTAAAATCATCACGGGTAAATTCGGTATTTTTCCCCGTATAGTCAATACAAGGGTCGATTACAATTTCCTTACCGTTAGGTAATATTATTTCGTAGCAAGCATAATTGATATATCTTATTTTAATAGGATTTGTTCGCATTAAAATTCCTCCCATTGAGTATGGAAAGATTGATCGTGCGGTTTATCTACACGATGATAAGTATGAGCACCGAACCAATCTCTTTGAGCTTGTAACAAGTTAGCCGGCAATCTCTCACTTCTGTAACCATCATAATATTGTAGCGATGCGGTTATACAAGGAATATAAACACCGTTTTGAATGGCCGTGACAACAACATTTCTCCAACCTTTTTCCGCATTGATGATTTCTTCCTTAAACTGTTGAGCTAACAGTAAGTTAGTTAAATTTGCATCTTGATCAAATGCCTGCTTGATCTTTTCCAAAAATTGAGCTCTTATAATACAGCCTTCGCGCCATAACAAAGAGATATTTCCTAATTTTAAATCCCAATTGTTTTCCTTTGAAGCTTCAGCCAACAAAGTAAAGCCTTGCGCATAAGAAGTTATCTTACTAGCATATACAGCTTCTTCCAAATCAGCTATAAACTTTTCTTTATCTTCAACTTCAAACTGTTTCGGCAAAGGCAATTGCTTACTTGCTTGTACTCTTTGAGGTTTGATTGCTGATAAACATCTGGCAAAAACGCTCTCTGCTATGGTCGGAATAGCTATACCGCTGTCTAAACCTTCCATGCTGGTCCATTTACCTGTTCCCTTTTGTCCGGCTTCGTCTAAAATCATATCTACCAAATAATTATCGGTCAAATCATCTTTTCTGCGCAGTATTTGGGCAGTAATCTCAATTAGAAAAGAACTTAATCTTCCCTTATTCCATTTTTCAAATATATCGGCCATCTCTTCATTATTCAAATGCAGAACCGACTTCAATAATTGATAGGCTTCGCAAATAATTTGAATGTCTCCGTATTCAATGCCATTATGAACCATTTTCACATAATGTCCGCTTCCATCCGGACCGATGTAATCACAACAAGGAGAGCCATCCTCAGTGTGCGCACTGATAACATTAAACAAATCTCTTAAATAAAGATTGTAATTGGCTTCATCACCGCTAGGCATAATACTTGGTCCTTCCAATGCTCCTCTTTCGCCGCCGCTGACACCGACACCGAAGAAATGAATATTTTTTTCCAGTAGAGACTTATTTCTTCTGATTGTATCTTTGTAATAAGAATTACCACAATCAATTAAAATATCTCCTGCACTTAATAATGGCACAATACTTTCAATAATGGCATCGGTAACTGCTCCGGCCTTAACCATCAAAATAATCTTTCTCGGACTTTCTAATGTATTGATAAATTGTTCAACCGAATAGGTAGGAGTTATCTTTCTGCTTTGAATTCTGTCTTTCGCAAATTTTTCCGTAACATCTGTTGAGCGGTTGTACACAGCAACAGAATAATTGTGATTGGCAATATTTAGAGCAAGAGATTGTCCCATAACACCCAATCCGTAAACACCGATATAACTTTTCATTTTTCTTTTCCTCTTTTTATAAACGTATAACAGGAAGGTTCATTTTTTGAGCCTTCCTGCTTTCTTTCAATAATTCAGATTAAACTAAAGGCCAGAAGAATACCGCAATAAACATTCCGATAACAATTCCGCCGACAACATTTTTGCCGCGCAAATAGAATAATGCACCGCCGATTGCACCGCAAATTCCTACAGGAATTGAAGCACTTAATGCCGCAATCAGGAATAAAGGTCCCAACCAAGCTGACAATTGGTGTCCTACACCCATCATGATATCCGATCCACCGGCTTGTACGCCTGAAGGTACCAAATAACGAATACCCATAACTACCGAAGCGATTGCCAAACCGATAATTGCACCGGAAACCAAAGCCAATGCGAAGTTTTCAATCATCCATCCTAAACCTACTTCATACATTAAACCGGCAATACCGCAACCTACACCGTGCATCATTGATCCGCCAATATCAATCAAGCCTACTAACGGTCCTTCCAAAACACGAGCAATTAAGAATCCTCCGCCATATCCGGCAGCTGTAGCATAGTCACCTTGTTTTAATAACTGTCCACCGGCTAAACCGTTTAAATAACCGGTATTATGAACCATAAACATATGAACCGAACCCATAACACCAGCACAAATGCAGGCTACGATTACAAAGAAGAACCAATTCTTCATGAATGTATCTCTTAATTTTTTCATAAATCATTAACCTCCGATTACAAATGCAGCAATTAATTTAGGGAAGAATCCACGGAAGTAAGCAACTGCAGTCCATACAACAACCATTAATACGATAAATACAATTGAAATCTTGCTCTTAACGCCATTTAATTCAATAGTCTTACCGGTTAAAATACCCAAAATCAAACCCGGAGTAGCATTTCCTGTTACTAAATAAGAAATAGCTCCCAGTACAATGCCCCAACAACCGGTAGTCTTACCGTTATCCAAAGCAGCAATTAAATATAAAACTTGCATTACAACTAACATGTTGTTGATTGCCGAGTTGAAGACAACATTCATTGATTTTGATACAGTTTCCGGAACAAATGAAACCGAGCAATTCAACAAAGTGTACATAACAGCCGAAACAACCGCACCGACAATTGCCATTTTTGCCGGATCATAAACTGTTTCTTCGTAGTTTTTATTTTTTAAAGTCAAGATACCTGCAGCAATATTAGGAACAACACGGTGCAAGAAATCCTGCTCAAAACAACCTGTTGCTAAGCCTTGAACGGCACAATTCAAATAGAATGATAAACCAAAACTGAAATGTGCAACGGCATCACCTAAACAAGCATTCATTTCACCGATTGTACGGAATGCACCTGCCGCTTGAACCTCCGGAGCAAAGAACATTCTGGCTGCACCTGCTCCGACACCGAAACCGGCAATTGCACCGACTATCAGTGATTTTAAGATAATAACTAACATCTTTTTCTCCTTTCCTAAATTAGATGGTTAGATAAGAAACATCAACTCTGACTTTCAGAGTCAGTTTCACTTTTTCACGCTCGCGAGGCATAAATAACAGTAAAAATTTCTCTGTATATTTTTCAGTTTGTATATCAACCAATTCTACCTCAACTGGGCGCATGTAAATAATTAATTCCGGTACCGCTTTAGCTATCTGAGATTTTAAATTTCTAAAAGCGGTAGTAACTGCGTCATCTTTCGATTTAGTTGAAACACCGGAAATTTCAACAACGACAGTTTTTTGTCTCAAAATATTTTCACTCATATCTTATTTCTCATAAGTTTCTTTCCAAGCTTTAACCACAGCTGTTCCCAACTCTTCACTATCCATGAATGGGCCGCCTACAACCGTGCAACCATCTTTAATTGCAGTGGCAAAAGCATCAGGTGTTCTTTGATATTGCTTATACTTATAACCGTATTTATTGTGAGCCGTGATAGCACCTGCTCCTCCCGAACCGCAAAAACTTAAACCCAAATCAGCATTAAGTTCATGCATTTTGTCGCCTAATTTCATATCAGCCAGCATTCCTTCAATCACTACTGCTTCTCCTCCGGCTGCTTCGATACCTTTAGC
>JAUNFB010000100.1 GCA_030525245.1 Erysipelotrichia bacterium | reverse complement strand
CAATATAGCGATTAATTGATTTACCTACCTTGGCCCACTTAGTTGAATCATTAAATTTATTTTTATTAAATAATTTTTCTAAAGTAATTTTATTAGATTCTTCATCATAATATATTCTGGCTTTTTCTCCACCATCAAAACCGGAGGCAACATCAACTGTTTCATATTTTTTACAAAAATCCGCGCGAGGAATTTTTAATCTATCTTGAGAAACCACTCTAGGTCCATTTTGGGTTAAAAACCTATGGTTAGGGGTACAATAGATATCGTCATACAAAGACTTAGACTTAATATGATAAATATCACCATTA
The DNA here is from genome assembly GCA_030525245.1 of Erysipelotrichia bacterium. Classification (GTDB taxonomy): domain Bacteria; phylum Bacillota_I; class Bacilli_A; order Erysipelotrichales; family Erysipelotrichaceae; genus UBA1783. The sequence continues at coordinate 2,074 of JAUNFB010000100.1, read as the reverse complement.
TAATCTCTAACCATTGTATTATTAACTCTATGATATTTATCATCAGCGCTAAGAACCATATCTCCAATTTTAACATCTTCGATATTCTTTAAACCCTCAGAGGTAATAACCTTAGTACCAGCCTTAAAACAATTATTAAGGGTGAGACTCTCTCCAATGCCGCTATTACTCATAGTTCTACCAGCGGGAAGGAACATTCCCTCACTAATTACCTCAAAAAACTCTTCCTCTTCTGCACTATTGCTAGCAACATACTTGGCTACTCTTCGATAATTTTCCTCCAAAGTTTCTCCGTTTTTGCGATACCTATCTTCCCAAATACTTCTTAAAACTTCATTTTTAATATCATTCATTCTTCAATTTTTTCCTTTCCCTCAGCCCTTTTTCCATTAAAAATACGGCCCATCTTATCCCAAGCTTCCTTAATGTATCTCAAAGAAGCATATAGGCAAGTGCTAATTGTAGCAATTATATTAACTACTGACTCATATTCCTCTGGAATCTTTAGTCCAATAACATTAGCGAAAGGAACGATAAAAGTAACCGCCATAATTAGTAGAACAATACCAGCACCGACACAAATGATTTTAACAAAACTATTTAAAATTTTATTCCAATCAAAAGGTTCACCTAAAATTTTAGTATTCTGCCAAATACCAAAACACATATTAGACAAATAAGCAAACAAGAAAATGCTCAAACCAATTCCAACATGAGTTAGGTTCGTTAATAAAACATCGACAATATTAGCGTCCAAAAATATCACCTCTTTTAAAATTCAAATTCTTCGTCGGCTTCCACTTCCACGGAGGTCTCTTCCGGTAAAACTCCTGTGTAGTCTCCCTCCACTTCCTTTGGTTTAAACAAATAGTTAAAAGCTTCGCCATTTTGCTTGTTGTAAGCTAAAAGCTTTCTGAATAATTTATCAGTAGCCCAAATATCAAAATCTGCGCTGTGATAATTTTCTTCTTCTGCTTTTATATCAAAATATTCACATAAGGTCCCCAGCTTATAATTAGCCGTTGTACCTTTAGGAATCATTTTTTTAGCAATTTCGAGCGTGTCAATATCATAATGATGAGGAATTTTAAAGCCATATCTACTAGCTTCAAGCATTACAGCGGAGGAATCAAACTTTAAGTTGTGTCCTAACCACAAGCTATCTCTAAATAAAGGTTCAATTTCATACCACTTATCAATAAATAAAGGCCAATCCTTCACCATTTCGTTAGTAAACCCATTAACTTTAGTAGCGGCTTCTGGAATGAAATAATCTGGATTACATCTTATTTCTCCAAAAATAGGCTTCTTCCCACGTTCAAAATACCTATAACCCAAACTAATAATATAATTGGGTTTAAGTCCAACTGTTTCAGTGTCGAACATGATTATTTTATTAATGTCTTCTAGGTTCAAGGTATCACCATTACTTCCCGGTACTACCGAACCCGCCAGAACCACGCTTCGTCTCTTCTAAAGTATCGGTAGGAATTAGATTAATTTTATCCACTTCCATAAACATTAGTTGAGCAATTCTATCTCCGTGATGAATAATCTGTGGTTCGTCTGTGTCGTTATGAATAGCGATTGTATAAATACCAGTGTAATCATAATCACAAACTCCGACACAATTAGCAGGGCGTAGTCCAGATTTTGTGGCTAAACCACTCCTAGCAAAAATTAGTCCACAATATCCCTCAGGAGGCTGAAAAGCAAATCCCGTTGGAATTTTTACCGTGGTGTGCGGCTCAACCCATACTACACCATCCAAGGCAGATTCTTTCATACTTTTGGTATCTGCATATAAGTCCATACAAGCAGCACCTTCTGACCCATAAGTGGGAAAGGTTGCTGTAGGCGATACTCTTTGAATCTTTACATTCACCATAACACACTTTTCCTTTCTGAGATATGTTTATTTATAGGCAAAGGTGTAATATTATACACCTTGTTCTAACCAGTAAATTTTATTAAACTTCCAAAGTAATTTGCATTTTCGTGCATTTATTTTCTTACAATGTTTAGTTTTTGATTGAAAATTTAAAGCCAATTGTTCTGGATATAAAGCAGTAAC
>JAUNFB010000099.1 GCA_030525245.1 Erysipelotrichia bacterium | reverse complement strand
TCGCATTGATGATTTTCTATGTGTTTATGATACACGATACATAGATGCTTGTCAAGACTTGTGCAGCATTTAAGAGATTATCAATCTGAAAAAGAAACATATTACTGGAGTACTGCAGTTGTCTTTATTGGCAGAGATCTCAATAAGGCATTAATTAGATATTTGGAAAATCGTTTTGTGGAGATTGCGAGAGCAAGTAAACGATATCTTGTACTTACTAAGAATACCTATCGAAATACAGTTATGAAAGAATCGCAGGTAGCTGTAATGGAGGAATTTGTAGACAATGTAAAGATACTAATCAATGCACTTGGATACAAAGTATTGGAGCCTTTTGCTCAGATGGGTTCATCAACTACATCAGTAGATGATGAATTGCTTTATATTACATCAGGTTCTGTAAATGCAACTGGCAAGGTGACTGCTGAAGGCTTTGTGGTATTTGCCGGATCAACTGTAAATGAGAAAATGTCTTTGAAGTCATTAAGCCCTGGAATGCTAAAACAAAGACAAAAATTGTTTGACTCATCTAAGGTTGAGAATTTAATTACAACAGAAGATATTTTGTTTTCAAGTTCATCAGCGGCGGCAGATTTTATTCTTGGGTATAGCGTTAGTGGACCAAGAACATGGAAAACAAGGGACGGCAAAAGTTTGAAGAAAATTGAGAGTAATCAGACATAATGGTAAAATATCGATCTAATAATAGTTGGTAATTAACACAATTAGTCGATTATAATCAGGCGTTTTTTGTATTATATATTACATGATAATATAGAGGAAAAGAGTGATATTATCTTGGTAGCAGGCTTTAAAGTAGTATCGGTTGATTGGGTTTCGAAGTCGTTGTTATTGCAAAAATAATAGAATTTTTCGGGAAGTTATCTAATTTGTAGGAGGCGTTGATATGAGAGTGTTGGATTTGGATATGGATTATTTCATGACCGAAATAGTTAACACACCATTTTCTTGTAAGGAAAGACTTGCTGAAGAGGATTATGGCAATTCAGTATGGTCTGCAGAAGAAGTTCGACAATTTTTAGAGCATAATTTAGGATTATCAAAAACACACAAAATACCGGGAAAAATTGTGAGTGGGCATAATGAAGCACTGTTCTTTTGGGAAGAACTTATTAATGGCAAAAAGCTTTCAGATCCCTTTGATGTTGTTCATGTTGATTCTCATGCTGATTTAGGCTTGGGTGATGCATCATGGAGTTTTTTGCAAAGTGCGTTTCTTACACTTCCGATTGATTCGAGAAGAAAAATAAACGAGTATGAATTTTGCGATAAAATAAAAAGAATTAGTATAGGTGACTATTTGCTTTGGGCAGTTGCCTATAAAATGGTTTCATCTATCACATATTGTGCAAATCCTCATGGTGACAAGAACGATTATGTGCTTGACACGTTAAAGGATTTTCATGAAGAGTACATTTTGGATAAGCCTGTAAAAAATTATATACAGTTAAAGTATAATAAAACGATGGAAATGCCTGATTATGATTCGTCTGACGCATATAAGAAAAAATATCTCGAGGGTGCAATAAAAGATCCAGAAGTGGAACTGTTAATAATTCCAACGATTGAGGATGTGAAATTTGACGGAAACTTTGATTATGCAGTTATGGCACAATCACCCAATTATACCCCGGCAAGTGCAGATTTTATACTGGATATTTTCATAGAATATATCGAAGAAATATAATAGCTGCTAATTTGCCTATACAAATTATAGGGCAATTCAAGATTATCATAGGCTCGAAACCTTAGATTTTAAGGGGAAAGTGCGTCCCACCATTCCCTTATACAATAGAGGTTGAGTATGTTTTTCGTTGAACAACCGAGCCATGTGGAAGCTGTTGCGATGATCGTCAGAGGTGAATAATTATGATTATAAGAGAATACAATGAAAATGACATAAATTCTATGGTCGTAATTTGGAACGAGGTTGTGGAGGACGGAGTGGCTTTTCCGCAGGAGGATTGCCTTAACGCTCAGAGCGGTGCGGAGTTCTTTGCTTCTCAAACCTATTGCGGCGTTGCGGAAGATGACGGCGAAGTTGTCGGCCTTTATATTCTGCACCCAAACAATATCGGCAGATGCGGTCATATATGTAACGCAAGTTATGCCGTTGATTCAAAATGTAGGGGCAAACATATCGGTGAGCTTCTCGTTAAAGATTGCCTGGAGCAGGCAAGAATACATAACTTTAAAATTTTGCAGTTTAACGCAGTTGTTGAGAGCAATACTTATGCCCGTAAGCTTTATGAAAAGCTCGGTTTTGTTCAGCTCGGTGTTATACCAAACGGTTTCAGAATGAAAGACGGAAGCTATCAAAATATTTGCCCATATTACCACGAAGTTTGATATTAATCCCTTTGGGTTAATAATATATTTTATTTTAAGGAGATTGCTGTTTGAAGAAAAA
>JAUNFB010000098.1 GCA_030525245.1 Erysipelotrichia bacterium | reverse complement strand
AGAAAGCCCCCAAAGGTTGTTATATATTTTGATTTACTGACTTTTTGTGGATTCTTCATTTTTAATTTCCTCCATGTATTCATAAGCTTTTTGTTCTTCATAGTATAATGTCCACATATGCACAAAAAGCTGAAGTGAACAAATCGGCATTAGCATAATGAAACTGTCGGCACCCTTGAAACATGCCAAATACATCAATATTGCGGATTCAATAAGACAAGTCGGGATAGTGTATTTTTCATAATCTATTTTACTTGATGTTAACCTGCTGATAAGGGAAATTGTAAAGCAACCGAATAAAATGCCATAGAATACAGCGTGCAATACCGAAACGGTAACATCATTTATGCTATACGAAAGCAACGGTTTAATTCCGAGCCTGACAAAAAGATAAAGTGATGTAAGTACTGGAATTATTTTTGAAATAAAATTATTTTCTTCATTAAAAATTATGCTATAAAGTAAGGCGAAACCCATAATACAAACAGCTAATGTTTCATTAACAAACTGCACATCATCAATGATAAATCCATTAAAAATTAAAAGTCCCATTGCCGCAATGGCGCTGATGAGAGCACCTATAACGGTTTCTATTTTTGTTTTTCTGCTTTTCATTTAATTTTCCTCCTTGAAATATTCATTGTAGTATTTATCGATTACTGTTTTTGCAATTTCAAATTCAGCTTCGGTTTTAAGTTCTTTCAGATAAGTAATATCGTTAGTGCTTTTTACTATTCCGGCATAAACATTGAGTTTTTCACCATTTTCAAAACCGTAAAGCAGATAATCGTTGCCCATAAAGTGATATGTGGCTAATACCTTGCATTCAACCTCATCGCCATAAAATGAAATATTTATATATTCATTTTCGTAAGTTTGCACTGTCGGTGTAGTTGTGTTATTCATTTTTATTAACCTCCACATATTTAAAACTTTTAATGATTCCGTTTGAAGAAAACTTAATTGCTTTCTCAATGCTTTCGCGCAACATATTCTCGGCAATGTTTTTACTAAGAGAATTAGTAAAAAACAAATATGCTGTATTTCCGTCAAATTTAACCGTAATTGGTTTGATCCAAAGATTAAATGCCGTTTTGTTATTAGCCTTTTCTAAAATTTTAAGGGCATTTTCCCATATTTCATTATTACCATTCATATATAACCTCCGGTTTTAAGTTTGCCGTCAATTTATCAGTAAGTACAAAATCCCTAAAAAGCACAGTGCTTTTATTAGCACACTCAAAAGTGTAATGTTTATTTTACAAATCACATCAACAATTAAGTTGGCAATGAGAAAAATAACAAGCATTATTAAAATTTTTGCAATCATATGGCATGACCTCACTTTCTATTTTAATAATACAATGAATTTTAATTGTTATAGATTTTTTGGTGAAAAGAAAAACAACACCAATGCTAAATTAAGCATCAGTGCTGTTTTACAAGACTTATATTTATTTCAGTACAAAACAATGTTTGAATTTTCGTTTGCGAGGTTTTGCATTTTTTCCGTGTAGCCGTTAATGCAAAAGAATACAAAGTATTCATTTCTGTTTTGCTTGTTCCAACTTACTCTTTTCGCCTTTTCAAGCAGGTCGTAATACACATTAACATCAAGCGGCTTTTTGGTATATTTGCATTCGCCGAAGATGATATTATTGGAATTGTCTGTTGCAACAATATCAATTTCTGTATCTTTTCTGTCCCACCATTTGCCGATTTTTGTGGGAGTGAAACCGAAAGCATTTTTGATAATCAGTTCGGGTAGATATTGATTTTTGCAAATATCCTCATACACATAAGCAACATGATTTTTTATAAAGCCCTCTCTGATTTTATCAAGAACAAAATCTATGTGTTCGCTTTCAATGTATGATTTATAAGGATATACAAACTTAAACCAAAATCTTATATAATTATCCTTGATTTTATACAGACCCATTTTGCTCTTTTCGGGCTTATCTTCCGTTATTGGAACAACCCTTTCTATAATATCAAGGTCAATCAAAACTTTTAAGTATTTCGGCAGATTTGTTGCCTTTATTTCCAACGCATTTGATATATCGCTTAACTGTTCGCAGCCGGAGGCTATTGTTTTGATGATTGAATAATAACTGCCGACCTCTTGAACTTCATTTTTTAATAAAAATTCCGGCTCTTCATATAAGTAACTTTGAGAATTTAAAATTGAATTTTTTATGGTAGTATAGATGTCATCATTGCTCTCAAACATTTCTATAAGAATTTTTCATCCTTGCTGTCAATGAATTCTTTGTAATACTTAAACGGAATTTGCTTTAATCTGATTTGCTTTGTTCTTCTTCCGTAAAGCGGGCTGTCGTATGACAGGGTTTGGCTGTACATCATATTTATCAACGAACCGCATAATACAAGCATTACATTGTTATTTTTAAGCTTTGTGTCCCATATTTTTTGTAGTACGGAGATAAAACTCGGATTTGATTTTCC
>JAUNFB010000097.1 GCA_030525245.1 Erysipelotrichia bacterium | reverse complement strand
TAGCTTTGTTTGTACCTTTCGGATTTTTTGTCCGTCTTTTTTGGCAAAAAACATATATTGCATTATTGGCTTCTTTTTTAACAAGCGTTTGTATCGAAATAATACAAATTTTTATCGGCAGAACCTGTGATATTGATGATGTTATTTGCAACACATTGGGCGGAGTTATCGGCATTTGCCTATGTGCGATTGTTCTGAAGATAAAGAGCGCCGTTAAAAAATGTAATTGATTTTGACTTGTTACAATTCGAGGTGTTTCTATGAACTCAAAAAAATTGAAAGTACTTAAAGTTGTTAATATAATTGTTCTTATTATTGCAATTGCACTGCTTGCCGCGGGTATATATGGATGTATATTTGCAGCTTTTGTCTATGATGGCTCGGGATCACTTAATAAGAGCGATGTATTTATTATATACGCTGTAATTTATGGTGTACCATCCGGTGTTTTTTGGGGAGTGTTTTTTATTATCAAAAGCAAAATCAAAAAGTACGACAAACTTGATGATTAATCGTGACAAAGCGGTTGCATTTGTGTACAATTTTTGATAAAATTGAATTATAATAGTGTGTCCGTGCACATATTTGCGCACAGATTACGCTGTATTTTAAAATATATCATTGCCATACTTATAATTGATTTTTAAACTGAATTTTGTTACAAGGTGATTTGATGAAAAAGGCGGCTGTTCCTTTAGCTTTAATATTTGTTGCTTTTACAGTTTGCATATGTGCTTTTCTTTTGCCCAAAAGTGATGCGTATAATGATAATAAGAAATACAGGCAAACTTTTGGCGTGATTGCGTATGAAACATTAAATTCCGAGTTAAATGACAAGAAAATCAAACAAATTGAACCGATTTTCAACGAGGCAAAAGCCGCAATTTCATATTCGGGAAGCAAAGAGGACTGCAATATATCTCAACCTCTGAACAAATTGTGCCAATTTACGGACGAGGACTATTACAAAATTAATAAAAGCAATGTTGAAATTGTCACATACAAAAAACTTTTCTGCACCGGGTATTTGTGGATTGAATACAGCCGTGAATTGCTTGATGAAAACGGAAATGTAGCTTCCGCCGGATGTGACATATTGTGTTTAATTAAAATAAAATACAGCAATGGCAAGAATGAGGTAACAAGAGTTATTGAAGCACCTTGATGCTAAATCTGCCATATAATATGATTCGGAGATGTTTTTATGAAAAAGTTAATGAGCGTTTTGTTGGCATTTGTGACTGTGCTGTGTGCATTTTCGGGCACAAGCGTTTTTGCCGATGATGAATACATACCTTATCATATTTGCGAATATGAGAAATATGTTGAACCGGGAAAATTTGTTAAAGGTTTGTACGGCGGAATAGACTGGCTTGACGGTGAAAAGGGTCAAAAATGTAAGATTTGCGGCGAGAAAAAGAATGTTGAAGTAATCACTTGCCCAAATGTTAATTTGAGTAAAGATTTTTATAATTACAACGGCAAACAAAAAATGCCAAAAGTGATTTGCACCAAAGAAAATGGCGATTTGCTTGTTGAGGGTGTGGATTATACCGTTGAATATGTAGGCGAAAGAATAAATGTTTCGAGATACAGAGTTACTGTGCGTTTTATGGGTGATTATGCAGGGGATATAAACAGATATTTCAGCATTTTCCCTAAAAAAGTAAAAATCAAAAGCGTTCAGGGAATTAAAAACGGCTATAAGATTTCTTGGAAAAAGTCGTCGGGTCAATTTGACGGATATAAAATTACAATTTATGACGGTAATTACAAAGACAAAAATTCGTCTTTGATCAGAACAAAAACCGTCAAAATCAAAAACAAAAAGCAAACCTCTGCAACAGTTAAAGGCTTGAAACGGAATCATAAATATTATGTTTTTGTTGAGACCTACAAAAAAGCACCGCTTGATTACAGAAAGAAAAACAGTGATACATTTTCTTCGGGCGGATATGATTTATTCAAAAACTTACCTATCAAGCAGTACAAAACAAAATAAAAAGACCGTAGGGGCGACCTGTGGTCGCCTGTTAAATTCGGAAAGGTTAAATTAGGGTGTTATTATGAACTCAAAAAAATTGAAAGTACTTAAAGTTGTTGATATAATTGTTCTTATTATTGCAATTGCACTGCTTGCCGCGGGTATATATGGATGTATATTTGCAGCTTTTGTCTATGATGGCTCGGGATCACTTAATAAGAGCGATGTATTTATTATATACGCTGTAATTTATGGTGTACCATCCGGTGTTTTTTGGGGAGTGTTTTTTATTATCAAAAGCAAAATCAAAAAGTACGACAAACTTGATGATTAATCGTGATAAAGCGGTTACATTTGTGTACAATTTTTTGATAAAGTTGAATTGTTAAAATATATCATATGTTTATTTTATATGCGATTACAACAACTTGGGAGTGTTTTTATGAAGAAAACAATCAGCGTTTTATTATCCGTTGTCATTGCCTTGTCGTGTATGGGTGTGGGCATTGTTGCAAATGCCGCTACACCGT
>JAUNFB010000040.1 GCA_030525245.1 Erysipelotrichia bacterium | reverse complement strand
GGCATAAGCAGTTCAGTACTTTATAAATGGGTAAAACTTTATTCACCTATAAAAAGCGAAGATGGAACAGTTACAACTAATAAGGAACTTCAAAAGCTAAAAAGGGAGCTTTCTAAAGTCAAGGAAGAAAATGAAATATTAAAAAAAGCAATTGCTATATTCACGCGAAAATAAAAGACAAAATAAACTTTATTGATGAAAATAAAAATAAATATGATGTAAGAATTCTGTGCAAAATATTAGATATTCATCATTCAGTTTATTATTATCATTGTAGTCACCAAGAAGAAAATAGTTATCAAAAAGCTAATAGTGAATTAGATTTTGGACATTAAAAAACTTACGACACCATAATAGGTTCGTAAGTTGTGTTCAATTGGAGCACATGACGGGAATTGAACCCGCATATCCGGCTTGGGAAGCCGGTGTTCTACCACTGAACTACATGTGCATGCACTATGATTATAGCGCATTCTTATTTTTTTGCCAACTTTCTTTTAATAGCGGAAGACTATCTTCCTTAACCATGTTTACCGATAAAGGGGTTAAAGTGATGTAGTTATGATCAATGGCATATAAATCACCATTGATGCTTTCATCTGTATAATTGAAAGTAACATTGGTGCTGCGAGTATTGTAATAATAATATTGACCATCAAATTCCGGTGTCAAATCGGTATGATAAGATGGATAACCGCCAAAACCGGCAACGGTTATGCCGTTGATTTTCTCTGTATTTTTTATGTTAGGGACATTGATACTTAATACAAAATCCTTGTTAAAAGGTTGTTGGACAAACCATAGGGCAATGTTTTTGGTGACTTCGGCAGCTGGTTGATAGTCATAACTTTCACCAAACCCTAAGGATACAGCAATAGCCGGAATCTTAAAAGGCATTGCGGCACAGGCGGCTCCACATGTACCGCTGGAAACACAATCACTGGATAAATTACAACCTTCGTTTATACCGCTGACTACTAAATCAATGTCTTTGACAATGGCACCTAAACCGATTTCTACGCAATCACGCGGTTTACCGAAAACTTTGTATCCGGTTATGCCCTCATCATAAGCGATTTTTTCCACTTTTACTATACCGTTAAAAGTTATAGAATGTCCGGCACCTGATTGGTGTTCGGCAGGAGCAATTACTACAACTTCGCCTATTTTCTTTAATTCATTAACCAATGCTTTAAGTCCATCGGCATAAATTCCGTCATCATTACTTACTAAAATTCTCATATGAAACCTCACTATGCTTAATATTAAAACATTAATTGAAAATCAATTCAATGATTTTTGCCAAATACTGTTGGTACACTGCAGGTAGGATAGAAAAATAGGAATATTTATAAGTATGCAGATTAAAGCATAAGGAAGTATACGCAATTCCGTTTTAAGCAATGCCCAACCCATAACAGTAATGGCTAACAATAGAGTAAATAAAATGATTAAACCTGTTAATATTATTTTCAAACAGTGGAGATAGTTTTTGAATTTTAGAGTTTTGAGAATATTTATTAACAACAAATTATAAAAAATATGGGAAATAATGCATAACGGATTTATGCCGATTTCTGTAAGAATGGAAATTACTATTGACCCTAAAGCAATGGTTAAACCTAAAAGAAGTGACTTTTTGTTAAAATTAAATTTGTATGATCGTAAAACGATATAAGCCATTCCGTATAACAAACAAGAAATTGATGAATGATTGTTAATCGCTTCGCTAAGAGCAATAATGGAAAAGCTGTAAGATATTAAGCATAGATATATTTTTTTCATTGAGATACTCCTTTCAATAAGTACAGTATAATTATAGAAAAACCAACAAAAATATATGGGAAAATAATTGGACAATGTTATAATAGAAGAGAGAGGTGCAATATGAAAAATAAAGAGAGAATAATGCTGGTTATGAGCTATTTAAAGGAAAATAGTGACGAGCAACATAAAATAACAGCGGAACAAATTATCAATTATTTGACCAAAAATCATTCGATTAATGTAGATAGAAAAACAATTTATAATGATATCAATACTTTGAATAATTTGGGATACAGCATCGAATGTACAAGACAGGGATATTATTGGGATAATAATATCTTTGAAATAACCGAATTAAGGATTTTGATTGATGCGGTCAGAGCCAGTAGCTTTTTGTCAGCTAAAAAAAGTGATTTAATGATTGAAAAATTATTAAGTTTAACGAACTGCTATGAAAGAAAATTAGCCGATAGCGGTGATTATAATAATACTAAAACCACCAATGAACAAATTTATTATAATATTTTTAATGTGATTAATGCGATAAGTAAAAAGCAAGCCATTACTTTTAAATATTATGATTTGGGGGTTCGGAAGGAGAAAAAATATCGTAAGCATGATTATGAAGTTTTCCCTTTGGATTTGTTAATCAACCAGGATCGCTATTACATGATCTGTTATTCAAAGAAGTATAACGGATTAAATAATTATCGAATTGATAAAATGGAACAAGTGGAATTAAAAGATGAATATATTGATAGGGTAGATTTTGATGTAAACGAATATATGCGCCAGACTTTCAGTATGTATCCCTGCGATAAAACTAATGTTATATTGAAATGTCACTGCAGTTTGATTGATGAAATTTATACTCGTTTTGATAATAAAGTTTTGGTTACCAAAATAGAAAATGATTACTATTACTGCAATATTGATATATCGGCATCGCAGACTTTTTTGGGATGGTTATTTTCTTATAATGGTAAGATAATTATTGAACAACCGCAAATATTAAAAGATGAATTTATAAATATGTGCAAAAAAATGATTGAACTGCATCAATGATATTGAATTTTCCGGATAATATGTTACAATATTAGCAGTCGCACATAAAGAGTGCTAAAGGAGAGATGCGTAAATGAGTAAAAAACAGTTTAAAACAGAATCAAAGAAATTACTTGATTTAATGATTAACTCAATATATACCAATAAGGAGATATTTTTGAGAGAGTTGATATCCAATGCATCCGATGCTTTGGATAAAAGGCATTATTTGTCATTGACCGATAACAATTATAGTTCCGATCAACCATTGACAATTAATATTTCTGTTGATAAGGAAAACAGGACTTTGACAATCAGTGATAACGGAATCGGTATGGATAAAACGGAATTGGAAAATAATTTAGGCACAATTGCGCATAGCGGTTCTTTGGATTTTAAAGAACAATTGGAAAAGAAAAATGAAGTTGATATTATTGGACAGTTTGGTGTCGGCTTTTATTCGGCATTCATGGTTGCTAAAAAAATAGTTGTTACTACGAAGAAAGTTGGTAACCAAGCTTATCAATGGGAATCTACCGGTGAAGACGGCTATTCTATCAATGAATGCACTAAAGAAACGGTAGGTACGGATATTTGTTTGTATCTGCGTGATGATACCGATGAAGTTAAATATTCCGACTATTTAGACAAATATCAAATAGAGACCTTGGTTAAAAAGTATTCCGATTATGTTCGTTATCCGATAACAATGATGGTAGAAAAATCTGTTCCTGTTGAAGGAAAAGAAGATGAATATAAGACTGTCGAAGAATTGAAGACTTTAAATACGATGATTCCGCTGTGGCGTCGCGATAAGAAGGATATTACAAAGGAAGAATATGATGCCTTTTATAAATCACAATTTAATGATTGGAATGAACCGCAAGAGGTAATTCATTATTCGGTAGAAGGTAATATAAGTTATAAGGCTTTATTGTATATTCCTTCAAAAGCACCATATAACTATTATTCTAAGGATTATCAGCCGGGATTACAGTTATACTCTAAAGGTGTCTTTATTATGAATAATGCTAAAGATTTGTTGCCGGATTATTACTACTTTGTCAAAGGATTGATTGATACCGATGATGTCAGCTTAAATATTTCCCGTGAAATTTTGCAACAAAACAATCAATTACAAGCTTTGAATAAATCGATCAGCAAAAAGATTAAATCGACTTTGGTCAATATGTTAATCAAGGAAAGAGAAAAATATGAAGAATTCTTTAAGAATTTTGGATATTCTCTAAAATACGGCGTATATCAAGATTATGGAATGCATAAAGATGAATTGCAGGATTTGTTGTTGTTCTATTCATCTAAAGAAGAAAAATATGTTACTTTAAAAGAGTATAAAGAAAGAATGCCGGAAGGTCAAAACGAAATATATTATGCCAGCGGTAAGTCTATTGAACAGATAAAGAAGTTGCCTCAAATTGAACAAATATTGTCCAAAGGCTATGAAGTACTCTATTTTGTTGATGACATTGATGAATTTGTTGTTATGATGATGAATGAATACGATGGTAAAGCCTTCAAATCTGCTCAAAAAGCCGGCAGTGAAGTTGACAGCGAAGAAGAAAAAGAGAATAAAGAACAATTGACGAAAGATAATAAAACTTTGTTGGAGTCAATGAGTGAAGCATTAAAAGATCGTGTAAAAGAGGTTCGAATTTCTTCAAGATTAAAGAGTCATCCTGTATGTTTGGTTGCGGAAGACAATGGTATATCAATGGAGATGGAAAAGTACCTATCTCAGTTGCCGACTGATCAAAAAGCAAAAGCAACAAAAATCTTAGAAATTAATCCGAATCATGAAATCTTTAAAGTTTTACAAAAGGTTTATGAAAATCATAAGGAAGATATAGCTGATTATGCCGATATTTTATATCAGCAGGCATTATTAATCGAAGGATTCCCAATTGAAGATCCGGTAGAATATTCCAACAAAATATGTCGTTTAATGGAAGAAGTTAATAAGTAAAAGCGGACTGACAGCCGCTTTTTTCGTGTTATAATATTTTTGCGAGGGATATTATGAAAACATTAAGAAATTATGCTCAAGTTATCATCAGCAATAAAGGATGCCGTTGGTTACAACAACAGCACCCATGGTTGTATGAAAATGATGTGCTGGAAATAAACGGTGAATATGAAAACGGTGATGTTGTCGATGTTGTGTCTTTGAAGGGAACATATTTAGGCAGCGGTTTTATCAGCGATAAATCTAAAATCAGAGTCAGACTTTTGACCAGAAATGCTAATGAAGTGATCGATCGTGATTTTTTCAAAAGAAGAATTAATTATGCTTTGAAATACAGGAAAGATGTAATGGGCAATTCTACAGCTTATAGGCTTATATTTGGAGAATCCGACCAATTGCCGGGTTTTACTGTTGACCGCTATAACAATGTCTTGGTTTGTCAAATTGTTTCTTACGGTATGGAAAAGATAAAAAACTTGTTATATGAACTTTTAATTGAAGTTTATAAAGAAGAAGGCATTGAAATTGCCGCTATATATCAACGCAATGACTTATCTCTGCGTGTTTTGGAGGGTTTAGAAGAAGAAGTCGGCTATGCCTATAAAAAAGACGATTTTAATGACGGAGAAGTTGTTATCGAAGAAAACGATATAAAATATTATGTAGACTATATTAAAGGGCAAAAAACCGGATTCTTTCTGGATCAAAAATATAATCGCTATCTAATCAGAGATGTTGTTAAAGGAAAAAAAGTATTGGATTGTTTTACGCATACCGGATCATTTGCGTTAAACGCTGTAAAAGGGCAAGCGGCAAAGGTAACCGCGATGGATATTTCCGCAACAGCCATTGAGATGGCTAAAAGAAATGCACGATTGAATGGTTTTGATAAATCAATAGATTTTGAAGTTGGTGATACTTTTGAATACTTGGATAAGGTTAATAAAAAAGAATATGATGTAATTATATTGTATCCGCCGGCTTTTACAAAAAGTAAAGATACGCAAAAGAATGCCTTTAACGGATATAAAAATATCAACATGCGCGCAATGAAATTGTTGCCACGCGGAGGTTTTTTGATCACTTGTTCTTGTTCGCATTTTATGAGCCAAGCGCAATTTGAAGAGATGCTGAGACAAGCAGCTCTGTTGGCTCAAGTTCAATTAAAAATAGTTTCTTTCAGTCAACAAAGCAAAGATCATCCTATATTGATGAGTGTACCCGAAACAAACTATTTGAAGTTCTATATCTTGCAAGTAATATGATTGGCCGAAAAAAAGTTAAGCTCACGCTTAACTGTAAAATCAATGGTAGTCTGTACGGGATTTGAACCCGTGTATGTCGCCTTGAGAGGGCGATGTGTTCGACCGCTTCACCAACAGACCAAATACTTTATTATGATAACATAATATTGGATAAAATTAAAGAATAAATCTTTTAATTGCTTTTACTTCTTCATTTTTTCGTAATGAGCAAAAAATGTTAGTTTATCAAGAAATATGCTATAATATGTTTAGTTAGCTTACGCTAACTAAAGGAGATGTGGTATGGCAGAAACTTTATTGATGACTGTTATGGTAGTTATGCCGGTATATACGGTAAAACAATATGTAAAAGGTATATTAAGAAAGGACAAGAAAAATGTATAAATTGGTTTTGGTTAGACATGGGGAAAGTGAATGGAATAAATTAAATTTGTTTTCCGGTTGGACAGATATTGATTTGACGGAGACGGGCGTTTTAGAGGCAATTAATAGCGGCAAACTTTTAAAGGAAGCCGGTTATGATTTTGATGTCTGTTTTACATCTTATTTGAAAAGAGCTATTCATACAAGTAATTATATTTTAGAACAGCTTGATGAGGAGTGGATTGAGGTTAAGAAAAGTTGGCGTTTGAATGAGCGACACTATGGTGCCTTGCAAGGTTTAAATAAAGCAGAAACTGCCGAAAAATACGGCCAACAGCAGGTTAAACTTTGGAGGCGTTCATATGATGTTCAACCTCCGGCATTAAAAGAAAATGATAAACGTAATCCGGCAAATCAAAGCATGTATCGCAATGTTGATAAAAAGGAATTGCCTTTAACGGAGAGTTTGAAAGATTGCGTAAACAGAGTGGTTCCATACTATGAGAGTGAAATCAAACCGCTGATAAAAGCCGGCAAGAATGTAATTGTTGTTGCTCATGGTAATTCGTTACGTTCATTGGTGAAATATTTGGATCACATTTCAGATGAAGACATAGTTAATTTAAATATTCCTACCGGTGTACCATTGATTTTTGAAATGGATGATAATCTTCAACCCGTTAAGCACTATTATCTTGGCAATCAAGAGGAAATTGCCGCGAAAGTTAACATGGTAGCCAATCAAGCAAACGCATCCAAGAATAATTGATTTTTCGGTTCTCGCAACGGATAAGATTTAAGTAGCATTTTGATCTTCGAAAAAATTATGAATTTAATCTGATTTTTAATATGTCGAAGAAATTTATTGATTTCCGTGTGCTATAATGATAAAAATGGAGGTCGTTATGAGAAAACTTATACTTGATACAGATGTCGGTTCGGATGATGCGGTCGCTATAATCATGACTTTAAAAAATCCGGAGTTTGATGTTTTAGCTATTACTACTGTCAGCGGAAATGTTGATATGCAACAGGCAACATTGAATGCATTACAAATTCTTGATGAAATGAATCTGGATATTCCTGTTTATATGGGCGAACGTGTTCCGCTTAAAAGAGAGATTGTCCATGCTGAAAATGTTCATGGACCCGACGGAATGGGCGGCTGTGGCTTAATTCATCCGCAAAGAAAGGCTTGTCAGGATAAAGATGCCGTTGAGGCAATCCTGGAATTAGTGAAAAAATATCCGGATGAAATAGAGATTGCTGTAATTGGACCGGCAACCAATATTGCCAAAGCAATTTTAAAAGATCCGGAAACAATGTCTCATGTTAAAACTATTTATTCAATGGGTACTGCCGGTTTTGGTGAAGGAAATACTACTCCTGTTGCCGAATTCAATGTTTTCGCGGATGCTGAAGCTTACCAAGTTATGCTTAATTCCGGAATAAAAACTTATATTGCCGGTATTGATACCTGTTTCCCACAAACTTATTTGAATGCGCAAGAGATGGACAGATTGGTAAATTCCGGAAACAGTGTTGCTAAATTTGCTGTTGATTGTAATAAAGAATTGATCAATTATTTTGCTGATAATTACGGCATTAGAGCTGCTTCTCTTCCTGATGCAGTAGCTTTGGGTTGTATGATGTGGGAAGACATCTATAAAGAAGCGGTTCCATGCAACGCTTATGTATGTGTTGATGATAAATATTTGTATGGTCAAGTTGTCTTTTATAGCCAGCATCGTCAAACAATTATGAATGCCTTCGGCGAAAAAGTTGGGGCAGAGTTAAAGGCGGATTGTTATGTATATACCGGTATTGATGCCGATTTATTCCGTCGGAAATTATGTGATATTTTGTTAAGTTAGTAAAGCAATTTGTCAATAAAACATCATTATGCTAAAATAAAAAGGATTTCTGAAGGAGGAATCCTTTTTAATGATATTAGAGAAAATAAAATCAGCTGCTGATTTAAAAAAAATAGAAGAGCAAGATCTGCCAATTCTTTGTCAGGAAATAAGAGAAAGATTATTGAATGTTGTCAGTAAAACAGGCGGTCATTTGGCATCTAATTTAGGAATAGTTGAATTGACTGTTATATTGGATCGATTGTTTAGTCCGGAAAAGGATAGAATCGTTTTTGATGTCGGACACCAGTGCTATGTACATAAAATATTAACCGGCAGAAATGATCAGATGGACAGTTTGCGGCAATTAGACGGATTGTCCGGCTTTCCTAAACCGGAAGAGAGCATTTGCGACAGTTTTATTGCCGGGCATGCTTCCAATTCGATTTCGGTTGTCTTGGGTATGGCCAGAGCCAGAACATTAAAAAAAGAAAATTATAATGTTGTCGCTATTATCGGAGATGGAGCTTTGACAGGGGGATTAGCTTACGAGGGTTTGACCAATGCTGCTCAATCTAAAGAAAAAATGATTGTGATTTTAAACGATAACGAAATGTCTATAAGCAAAAATGTTGGCGGTGTTGCCAGCTTTTTGTCGCTTATTCGTACAAGAAATACTTATCATAATTTCAAAAAGATATTTCGAGACACTTTAGGAAAAATAAGATTTATCAGCAATTTTGTTCATGATTTTAAAGAAAAAACCAAAAAAGCTTTACTGGATGATAATATATTTGTGGATATGGGCTTTGATTATATCGGTCCTGTTGATGGGCACAATTTACAGGCGTTAAATGATGCCATCACCTATGCGAAAATGCTTAATCATCCGGTATTAATTCATGTAATTACTAAAAAGGGTAAAGGATATCAACCGGCAGAAAAAAATCCCAGTTTATATCATGGTGTCGGTAAATTTAGCATAATTGACGGCCGAATTAAAACCGCTCAATGTGAAAGCTACAGCGACCATTTCGGTAAGACACTTAGTTCTATTGCTGATAAAAACAGTAATGTTGTTGCTATTACGGCAGCAATGAGCGATGGCACTGGACTGAATGTTTTTCGCAAAAGGCATCCGAAGCGCTTCTTCGATGTTGGAATTGCCGAAGGTAATGCCGTAACAATGGCTGCCGGTATGGCTAAGCAGGGTTTAATACCTGTGGTAGCAATCTATGCATCATTTTTACAGAGAAGTTATGATATGTTAATTCATGATGTATCATTGCAGTCTTTGCATGTTGTTATCGGAGATGATCACTGCGGTTTAGTCGGTCAGGACGGAGAGACGCATAACGGTAGTTTTGATGTCAGTTATTTTAACAGTGTTCCTAATACGATAGTATATAGCCCTTCATCATTTGCGGAACTGGATTATATGCTGAATAAGGCGATTGATCAAAAAGATAAATTAGTTGTTGTGCGCTACCCTAAAGGCTCTCAGAGGGACTATCAAGGTTGTTCGATTGTTGATACGGATGTGGTAAGCCGAGGAGATGATCTGACTTTGGTAAGTTATGGCGATTTGTTTAATGAGAGCTTGAAGGCGGAGGAATTGTTGCGCTTAAAAAATATTTCTGTGGAAAATATTAAAATTAATACCGTTAAACCTTTGAATGTGACTCCGATTTTAGATTCGGTAAGAAAAACCGGATGCTTGTTAGTAGTTGAAGATGTTTGTGAAGCCGATTGTGTGGGAAAACAAATTCTTGCCCAATTATCCGGTAAACTGCTTTTCCGATATGCTTTGTATAATTTACATGACGGTATTGTAAAACAGGGCAGCGTCAGTCAATTATATGCCAAATATCAATTGGATGCTCATTCAATTGTCGATAATGCGCTTAAATTAAAAGGTATCAACTATGATGGATCATAAGTGATACCTTTTGTTTTTACTTGTTTATTTTTGATTTGAAAGTTTTAAAGGCATTGTTAATGGCATCGGAAATGGTTTGGCTGACAATTTTTTTGTTGACAGTGATGTCGCCGTTTACCGTGGAAGAATTTACTATATCAACAATACCGTTGAAATTGATATCGCCGTTAACTGAGGAAACATCAAGCGTGTTGGTTTTTCCTTTGGAAACTTCCACATCGCCGTTGACGGAATCTATTTGAGTTTTTTCGCTAAATAGGTTGTCTATATCGATATCACCGCTGACAGTGCTTATTTTGCAGCTGTCACTTTTGATGTATGCGAAAGATAAATCACCATTAACGGTTTCAATGTGACAATTTTGGCAAACAAATCCGTAATCATCACAATCGATATCTCCGTTTACATCTTCAATATTGACTGATTGATAAGTTAAATTATTTGGAAGGAATAGTTCTATATCGCCATCGATGTTGTTAAAGCAACCGTGATGATTTTTGCTGTGCAGAATGATTTTATCATTCTCGACAAGCAGTTCGTAAATGTCTTCCAATTCTTCATCCATATTGACATGTATTTTGTCATCATCGCTGTCACAAACCTTCAGATCTACATTTCCAACCAAATGGATTTCCAACGACTTATAATCGTATTCTGCTGAAGATTCGGAAAATTTTAGGGGCAGTTCTTTTGAATTGTCACATACATAGTCGGAATAATCTCCAAGTCTTTCGATTATTTCTTCTTCCGTTAATCCTGCCTCTTTTCCTAATTCGAAGCGAGATTTAATTTTTTCAATAATCGGTGTGCTGTCAATATTTTTATCAGCACAATATTTTTCTAATTCTTCAAGATATTTATCCATTATTTTTCTCCTATCTGTTTTAACATTTCTTCAGCTTCATCGAAGCTTATTTCTTTTCTTTTTAACATAGCTAAAATGTCTTCTTTACTTGGGCTGTTATCAAAGATGATTTTCTGATTAAAGCCTAAATCTTTAATAACGGCATCTAGCATTTTTTTTACTGTCGGATAAGAAATATTTAATTCCTTTTCGATTTGTTTGATGTTTCCGGCATTTTTTATGAATACTAAGGCAAAATCTTGTTCTTCAGGAGAGAGATTGTCAAATTTGCTCATCGGAAATTGACCGGAAATTTTGCTGTTGCAATTTGTACAGGTCAACTCTGTAACGGTTAATTTTTCACCGCATATGGGGCATTTACCCAATAACTTTTTTTTCATACTTAAACCTCTTTAAATAACGTTATTTACAGTATTAATAATACACCTATAATTAAATATGTCAATAAAATAATTAAAATTATTACCGATACTATTACTGATATTACAATTTTCTTTCGATTTAATTGTTTTTTCTTTTCTTCCTGGTCTTCTATTCCAATTATTTTCATTTGTTTTCTCCTATT
>JAUNFB010000096.1 GCA_030525245.1 Erysipelotrichia bacterium | reverse complement strand
AGTCTTGGCTGACTTCTATTAGGAACTATTTTACTAATTTCAATTTCTACTATTTCATTCATAAAGGTCTCTGCTTAATTATACTATATTTTCTAGGCAATTTTTTGGGAGTCAAGGCTACTTTTCTCAAGTAACCAATCACTCTTAAAGAACCATCATTCAAACTATGTTTTACCACATTTTCACACTCAAAACCCATCTGCTTAATAGCGTTATGAGCATTTTCAATCTCAGTTTCACCATTTAAGCCTCTAAGTGCGATAAAATAGCCATCTTTCTTAACCATAGCACCGCAAACTTCAATCAAAGCATTAAGATTACTTACAGCTCTAGCGGTTACAAAGTCATAAGCTTCTCTATGAGCTAAGGAATAATCCTCTCCCCTAGCATTTATCACTTCGATATCTTTCAAGTCAAGCTTACTTATAAGTTCATTTAAAAAGATACATCTTTTCATTAAAGGCTCAATTAGAATAACCTTCAAATCAGGATAACAGATTTTCAAAACAACACCAGGAAAACCAGCTCCCGTCCCAACGTCAACTATTGTCCCTTCCATCTTTTTATCAAAACTTAACAATAAAGAATCTAAGAAATGCTTATCTAAAACCTCATTGAAATCAGTTATGGCTGTCAAATTAATCTTCTCATTATATTCCTTTAAAAAAGAAGCATAGGTGCATAGCTGATCCATCTGCTTACGACTTAGTTCAAGACCATTTTGTGCTAATATTTCTAAAAATTGTTCTTTTGTCATAGCACTATTATACAAGTCTTTTCTCATATCCGCCGGATACATCTTCAACATTTGTCACAATCACAAAAGCATCCTTATCCATCATTCTTATTTTCTTCTTTAACAATGGAACTTCATATTTAGAAACAACCGAAACCAAAACTTCAGTATCCAAATCAGTATAAGCTCCTTTACCCATCCAAGTAGTTACACCTCGATGATTGTCATCCATGATCATTTTCTTAATATCTTTATTCTTAGTAAATATCATCAAAACTACATCAATATTTTCAAGGTGGCCCTTATCAACCATAAAAGAGTATACAAAGGCTTGAATTATTGAATAGATTGCAACCTCAAAGTTAAATAGAATTCCACACAACAAATACAAAACGCAATTAAAATATAAACAATATTTACCAACACTTAAAAAAGGATATCTTAATGTCAATAACATTCCAATGATATCATTGCCACCACCACTTGCCTTAGCTACCAAAATACGAGCTACCGCAAAACCTGAAATAGCACCACCCACAATAATACTGACGAGCTTGTCGCTTATTGGAGAACTTTCGAATAATATTGAAAAGGCTACGGTTTGAACAATAACTGAAACAATGGTCTTATAAACAAAATTCTTATTTAATTTTTTTATCGCCAAAATTAAAAGCGGAATATTTATTAGTAGATTGGTGAGACCTGTTAAATCAAAATTAATATCCAAATTGAAATTATCAACGATTAAAGTTCTAACAAGTTGCGCTAAACCAATGATGCCACCATTGTATAGACCATAAGGAACAATGAATAAATTACAGCTTATCGCAAAGATAAACGAAAAGAAAATAATCGATAGATATTCTTTAATAGTATTTTTCACTAAGTCATTCTATCATTTATAGCTCAAGAAAATAATGTAAACGCTTACTTGTTAAAAAGTTAACATTTTCATTGACAAACAATTTATTTTTTGTGAAAATTGTACCAAGTGAGGTAAATTAAATGGAAAATAGCGTTGAAAAAGAAGTCAATTCCCTAGTTGAAAAAGCCAAAAAAGCATTAGTAGCTTTTGAAGAGCTTGATCAAGAAAAAATTGACTACATTGTCGCAAAAGCGAGTGTTGCTGCTTTAGACCAACATGGAAATCTAGCTAAGTTGGCAATTGAAGAAACAGGTAGAGGTGTCTTTGAAGATAAGGCCACTAAAAACTTATTCGCTTGTGAATATATCGTAAATAACATGCGTCATCAAAAGACTGTTGGTGTCATCAAAGAAGATGAAGTTGAAGGCATGTCATATATCGCAGACCCTGTAGGTGTTGTTTGTGGTATCACACCAGTTACTAACCCTACAAGTACAGCTATCTTTAAATCATTGATCTGTTTAAAGACAAGAAACCCTATTGTCTTTGCGTTTCATCCCAACGCTCAAAAGAGTTCTGCTGCAGCAGCTAAAGTTGTTTATGATGCCGCTGTAAAAGCAGGCGCTCCGGAAAATTGTATCCAATGGATTGAACATCCTAGCATGGATGCGACAAGTGCTTTAATGAATCATAAAGATGTAGCTACAATCTTGGCAACAGGTGGTAATGCCATGGTTAAGGCTGCATATTCATGTGGAAAACCAGCTCTAGGTGTTGGCGCTGGTAATGTTCCTGCATATATTGAAACAACAGCTAATTTAAGACAAGCTATAAATGATGTTGTTATGTCAAAGACCTTTGACAATGGTATGATTTGTGCTTCTGAACAGGCAGTAATCATTGATAAAGAAATTTATAACGATGCTAAAGAATTGTTTGGCAACTACCATGTTCATTTCT
>JAUNFB010000009.1 GCA_030525245.1 Erysipelotrichia bacterium | reverse complement strand
TTGTTGCTGCAGAATAATTTATGAGTGGATTCCATGTAATAACTGTCTCCGATTTTTTCGATTTTATTGACTCACTTGAATAAATCTTATCATTATTATTTCTATCGCTACTCCATCTGTTTATAAACTCCATAATGTCATCTTCTGTCAATTCATGAAAATATGAAGATATGAAGATATCGATGAATCACTGTATATTTTCATCTCTCCCGTAAATATGGCGGATAATTATAAGCATATTCCGGATAATATTGAGATACAGTATTCTCATAGATAATCATATGAGCAATTAAGTCTAAAAACATTCAATATTTATATCTTATAATATCTTTCAGTTTTGAAGATAGATTATATTGTAGAACTACCTTATTTATTATCGTATAAAGGAAAGCACTTTAAGCAATTGTCGTACAGATACATCCGATTTAAAGAATCATCACATACCTTTCCTATAAAAGCTCGTTTAATTAAGTTTTATACTCATTCTGAAGAATAGTTATTTGCTTACTGTCAGCACACGCAAGAAACACCTTTAATTTTTTTTAATACATTACCGAAAGAAGGAATATTGGCAATACAATTAAGCAACATAGGGTTTCCATACATAGGGATACATAATCCTATGTGTTATACACCATCACCCAACATAAAAACAGTGATATTTTCACTGTTTTTTCTTCATCTTATTTTATTTTTTTCCCTCATTGAGAGATATTTTTTATGAAAGCCAAGATTTAATCTTAACCATTTCATATTTTATTAACATGTATAATTTGTTGTCGAGCTTGTTCAACTAATTTATCTATTTCTTCATCCGAAAGTGACTCATCACGCAATATTATTTGCAAAACCAAAGGCAAATTCACTCCACTTATCAATTGTATATTATATTCACTTAAAATCATCGCAATCGTTTGACTTACACTACCACCTAAAATATCGGTAAAAATATAAATTAATTCATCTTTCGCAAATTTTTTTAATAATGTTTTGACCTCTACCAGAAAGTCTTGACTTTCTACATAAGCAGTCAACGCAAACAAATCTTCTCTTTCACCAATCAACATCTCGATTGTTTTTTTCATTCCCCAAGCCATTTTTCCATGACTGGCTATAATATATTTCATATTTTTGCTCCTTAACTTATATGTGTATGCAACATTGCAGAAGCTCCATCATTAGTACATTCAATGACACTGACATTCCTTGTCTGAGATAAACAATAAGCTAATACCTCCAATGAAATTAAATATTCCAATACAGAGAAATAAGGTGCATCCTTGCTTTTAATTGTTAGTATATTTCTTCCAATTATATCGTCATTGGATGAAATAACAATAACCTTATTGCTATATTGTTCACACCATGAAATCAACTCATGAACTCTATTCGTAAATTGACATTGGCCTCCAATAATAACTATGCATGATTGGTCATTAATTTGAGTTGTTGAACGATGCATAAACTCTTCCAGTTCATAATACAAACAAGCTATATGTGTTGTTTCTGCTATTTTAAGTCCGCCTTCCAAGGCGACCCCTTGAAATTCACCATACGCAACATAACGTATCATGTTAACATTATGAAATATTTTTTCATTTTCTTTATACCAAGCAATAGTTTTTTCGATCACTGTATCCAAGTTGTTTATTGAATCGCTTAACTGAATTATATATTTTTCATATTCTATTTTAGATATTTTATTGCTAAAAAAGGCATAATCAATAAAGCACAAAAATAAACAAACAAGGGAAGCAAAATGTGTTTTTGTTTCAATATAGCTTTCTTCATTGCCACAGTATTTGTAAATAATTACATCTGAATTATGAGCCAAAGGCGAGTTAATATCTATCGTTGTACAAACAACCGAAATACCTTTTTTCTGACATTTTTCCGCCATTTTTATTGGTCCTGTGGTAGAGCCAGAATGTGCTGGGCAAATCAAACAAAGTTGTTCAGTGGCATAGACAGAATTGACATTAAAATCTTCATATTCATTGAATTCAAAGGGATTGGTTATACTTACCTCTATATGTAGTATATTTTCAACAAAGTTTTTAAGCATTAATGCCACATAAATTCCACTAGCTTGTCCACTAAAATAAATCTTTTTGATATTCTTTTTGGAAAAAAGAGAGACAAACTCTCGTGTTATAATCTCTCTTTTATCTAAAATATCTCGAACAGTTGGTTTTATTTCTCTTAGGCATTCTAATAATTTATTGTTCTCTTGCATTAAATAATACCAATAGTTCCCAATACTATACCGACTACTATAACTATAATCATCAACAATGTAGCATTGACATTTTTCTTACGCATTAACCAGGCAAATAACAGTGTAACACTGATCGGCAACAAATTTGGGCATATACCGTCCAAAATTGCCTGTAAATCAATCGAAGCTTGATCATATACAATACGAATATTTGTTGATAAATATACATAAGAGGAAGTCAAGGTGCCCAATACCATCATACCAACAATAAGTGCTACATCCGTTATTTTTTGCAATAAACCTGATGCCATGATTTTTTCAATAAAAGATGTTCCCAATTTATATCCGGCATGAATTCCATAATAATGGCAAACATAGTTAGGTACATTAAATATCAAAAAATACAGTAACAATCCTAAGGGATTTCCAGATATTGTTAGAGTAGCTCCCACAGAAGCAGCCATTACTCTAAATCCACTTGTAAAAAACAGTGTATCGCCGATAACAGATATAGGCCCCATTAATCCTGTTTTTACGGCTGTAATTGTTTCACCCATAGTGTCATCGTTTTCAGCATTTTGTACTTCTAACGCAGCAGTTATACCTAGAACCCAAGGCTCAATTTGTGGAGTTGTATTGTAGAATTCAACATGTCTTTTTAAAGCATTTCTCATTCCTTCCGGATTATCGGCATAGATTTTTTTCAAAATTGGTGTCAATGTAAATACATATAATAAATTGTGCATTCTCTCACTATTATAAGATAATTCAATAGGCATTGAACGCCAAAACATTTTATTTAAATCATTATTAGTTATATCAAATTTTTTAGTCATTGTTAGTTTCTCCTTCCATAGAGAATAATCTAAATAAAGCAAAGCCTAACGCCAAAATCGTTACTGCCATAACATCCAACTTCAAATAAGCGCTCAATACAAAACCAACAAAATATAATGGGAAGAATCGCTTATCCCACATTGTATTAATTAGCATAGCGAATCCAACTGCCGGTAACAAATCACTGGCCTTTCCTAACCCGTTCATAATACTTTCTGGTATAGCATTAATAGCTGTTGATATTGCATCAGTACCCAAATCAACTGCTGCTATTACAACCAAAGTCATTAAAGTACACTTAATAATTCCATAGCCAACATGAGTTTTATTGATCTTATCAATGTCGCCTTCTTCAGCCCACTTATCACATTTATGCATATAATAACTAGCTACTGTATTGCACGCAGTAGATACATTAGCACCTAAAATTGCTGCTGGCAAAGCAATTGCAATCGCTACTTCAAAGGAATTTCCCGTAGAAATTGCAAAATATGTTCCTAAAATTGCTCCAATTCTTTCTTCACCTGTAATCATTCCAGCATAGGGAAGAAACCCCATCCAAGCCAATTCCATAGTTCCGCCTATTACAAGACCTTCATTAAAGTGCCCCATAACCAAACCGGTTAACGCACAAATAATGATAGGTCTATGCATATAAGATGCTCCAAATACATTATCAGCGCACCATCCAAAGATATACACCAAACCTAAAAGTAGTGCCATTTTCATATTTTTTCTCCTTACATTATAAATATTTATCTATCGGTACTTTTTTATCATCACAAGCAACATAAGATTCCATTATTATTCCCTTTTCTGCCATTTTTCTTAAATACATTTCATCTTCCTCAGAAAAATAGAGCGAGGGACTTACCATTCTTTTTCCTTCTCCACCCTTTAGTAACGCAACATTAATTTCATTTAAATATGCTACTCTTTCAGTCAAAGTAAAAGCATCTTTTGGTGAATCAACTAACAATTCAATTTTTTTATTTGAACTTTCTTCCGATAATAAGTACTCAATTGTTTGAGAAAGAGAACAAATCTTGAGTTTAATTCCATGAGGAGCACTAATTTTCATTAAACTCATTCTCATTGTATCTTTCACAACCGAATCATTAGCAACAATTATCTCGTTGCAACCTGTTTTTTGCGGCCAAACATTCGCTGTTTGGAAATGCAATAATCTAAAATCAATTCTAAATAAATTTACCATGGCCATAATCCTTTCTTTTCATGAGCTCTATGCAAACATTTTAAATTAATAAATCATATTTTTTTCTGTTACAAACCTTTTAGGCACTTTTATAAAGTAATAAAACATTAATTTTAGGTTTCGACAGTAAAAATAATTAGTGTTTAATTTTTTTTACACTAACTTTCATTTTCAATGATATATTTCAATAAATAATTATATAAGTAAAATATCTCATTATTAGGGAAACGAATATTATAATATTCACTAACTTCATTAAACGAATCGCTAAATATTTTACTGAACTTCTTAAATTGCTGGCTATTTTCCTGCACAGAAGGAAGACTGCTTTCCGTCTGTTTCATTACAATTCTTTCCACAAGCGAACTAACATGAATATATATACCGACTTTAATTTTGTTAGGAATTACAGCATTATAGTTCTTTTCTAATTTTGTCAAAGACTTTTCGATAACTTCCAACAAGACAGATGCGTTTAAAATTGTGACGTTATCCATAATACTAGAAAGCGAAAAATTCTTTACTAAATTTTTGTTAAATATTTTCATATCTTCTATATCAATGTATGGTGAAAAAGTGGAAGTAATTAAATCAAAATCACTGAAAGCAACAATATCTTCTAAAGACATAAACGGAACATCCAAGTTGTCTGATTTCGTTAGGCCGATTATCAATATTACATTTTTTTGTTTAAATATTTCATCATTATTTCCGTTCTGTTTCAACTTAGCATAAGAATAGGTCATAATATTGATTGCACATGATTTTGGAATGCTATTCTTAAACAAGCGTACAATCCTTTCACTAGCTGTTTCTCCAACTTCTGTAGTAAATAAAATTATATTTTCTTTTTTTGCTCGCATGTACAGTTTATAACTGCTCAAATTATTTTTACAACAATTATCTGTGACTATTTCATCAATACTTATTGATGATTTAACTTTCATAGCTATGTCTAGTGCCAATTTAGTATTGACGTTATCAATAATTCCCAAATTGATGCTCTCCTTATTAACATTCAATTTGTCGATTTGCTCAAGTGACCCCATATCAATCAGTATTATAAAATTATAACAATTTTTTATTGAATTAAAATATTTTTCCGCTCGTTGAAGAATTTCATCGAATCCTGTATTTAGAGGCATATCAATACTATCATAAATATGCATGCCTACCATTTTATTAACACTGTCTGCAATTGATGAAGCGGTGGAATAACCATGAGCAATAATTAAACAGCAATAATTTAATTCATCAAAATCACGATTATAAAAATGAATATTAAAAAATATGAAAATCAAATCAGGCACATCCAATTCAATATCAAAAACCATTTTAATCTCATCGACAAAACTTTCAGCGTACTTAAATGATTTAAAATATCGTATCTGTAAATATTTTTTTAAAGAAACTAATGTATCATTATTTTCATTTTCCCAATTATCTATCACTGCTCGATTATAAATATAGTTATAAATTGCTTTAGCTATTACATGAACACAAGACGAAGGCAATACTGTTTGATTTTGATCAAAAAGATAATCAACTATATGATTTAAACTGTTTTCAAAAGATTTAATTCGTATATTTTCAAATTGCTTTTCAAATGCGATATAATTATAATAATCATTCATTCGGTCAAAGCTTTCTTCCATAAAAACTGACTCATCAATTTCATTATTTTGATATGACTTAAACAATGATAATAGAATATCCATATAAACTAAGGTTGGTTCTTTATACTCTTCGCTATTATACTGATCAATCTCAATCAAATTTGACTCATCCAAAATAAACGGTCTATGATTTTCTAAAAAGAAAAAACTATTAGGCAGCGAATGTGAATTGACAATTATCTTGTCATTGTCTGCATCGTAAGCATCAGAACAAGCAGATTTAATTACAGCTTGAAGTTCTTTGATATTTGCCTGATATTCATAATGAACCAAATTATAAAATACTTGATTAGAAATTAGGATCATTTTCCCTATTCTTTTTTCCTCATCAATAAATTGATTTACAACAATATTCTCTCTTTCAATATATGGTCTTTCGTGTAATGAAGGTATCGAGCAAACTATTGGGATTTCTTTTTCCAACCATTGTTGATTACTATTTTCATAAGAAGAAGTCAATACAATCCGACAATGTGCAGACAATTTTTGCGCACAACCTTCAACTTTATAATAACCCTTTTTGAAATAATCAACAAGTTTCTTCAAAGTATCATCATTACATTTTTGAATATCTTCTAAAATCAAAAATCCGTTATCACACTTACTCAGCAAGCCTCCTTCAATTTTCTTTGATTCTGAATTATATTTTCCAAATAGTTTTCTGTTGACAGTTTGAATGCTGTCGACTTCATTAAAATACAATTTCATTACTTTAGAACTATCAGCCAATTCTTCATCAATGCAATAGCGAGCCAATAATTCTGCTAAAAAACTCTTGCCGACCCCAATATTCCCTAACAGCAAAATAGGCAGTCCATATGGCGGGTATTTTACAGCACTCTGCATACGATTAATTATATAATTCAATGAGCCATCATATCCACATGCTTTAATAAAACTTCCTTTACTAACCTTTTTATTATCTATCAGTTCCATCAAATCTTCAATACAATCAAACTCACACTCGCTTAAGTGAATCTTAAACACTTTTTCAATTGTTTTTTTATCCAAAAAAAGAACCGGTCGAGTATTAATTTTTAATAATTTGGATTTTTGATACATCTCATTTAGATAATTTGAGGCCAGTGAGCGTGAAATATACAACTGACCTGCAATTGCTGATGCATCATTTTTGACTACTTTGCCAAAACAAAATTCGTTTGTATATTCTACAATTTTTTCTTCTATTAGTTTCCTTGTCTTTTCCGCCATAATATCTCTCCATTTTTTAAACACTATATATTTTTCTTGAACACTATCATCTTTTTTTATTTTAAGTGATTATTTAAAACTATTCAATACAGTTTATAGATAAATAATTCAACTCTGACAAATATTTATTACTTTTAATTTATTATTTATATGTTGGAGGAATATTTATGAAATTTATTATTACTGAAAATTATGCCGAGCTTAGCGAGGCAATGAAATGTCAAATGTTGAAACACATGTACAGCCAAAAGCCTCGAGTAAATATCGCTATAACTACAGGCAGAACTCCTGTTCAAGGATACAAATTATTAGCTGAGTTCGTAAAAGGGAAAAAATGCTTTAACAACGTTCATTATTATATTTTTGATGAGTTCTATTTTAAGGGTGACAAAAAGGGAGACTGCCGTCGTTCTCTTGATTACAAATACTTTGACCTGGCCGGAGTAGAAGAAGAAAATATCCATGATTTAAATTATGAAAATTATCAAAATTACGACATTCAATTACAAAATGATGGTGGCCTAGATATGGTAATTATGGGAATAGGCACAAATGGACATTTTTGCGGAAATCAGCCTCACACATTTCAAAATTGGAATGAAGGTGTTCATCTTATTGATCGTCATGCAACAAAAACGGTCGAAAATCTTATGCTCGAACTGCTTCACAATGATTATAACAGTAATGATGAAAGTCTAATTCCAAATAACTACATTACAATGGGGCCAAGAACCATTATGCAAGCTAAAAGTATTGTATTCATTTTATCAGGAAAAGAAAAAGCAGAAACCGTTCAAAAAGCCTTCTTCGGACCAATTAAAGAAGAATTTCCGGTTTCCATCTTCCAGCTGCATCGAGATGTTACTGTAATTTTAGATAAAGATGCTGCCTCTCTAATTAAACACAATATTATATATTAGACGTCATCGAGTAAGCGGGATTTTTCTCTTCTCATACCACTTATGCATACAGTTAAGCACAAGAATGTTCAATTCAAAATTAAATATGTGCTACTTTTAGGTAGTAGTCACAGATACTGACTAAGCCCTACTTGGTCAGTATTTCTTTTGAAATGGTTCTTTTAAAAACAGATTTTGTGCTACGAATTGGTAATGATCTCCCCAATTCGCCAACTTTTTCGATTTCCGCTCAGGCACTTCGAGTTTTTAATAATCAATATTTTAGCCTCTTTGCAGTTTTCACGACTATTTCCAAATCATCACCCTCAGCATCGTTCTTAGATGTTCGTCTATGATTTTAAGCTTTCTTTTGAACTTTTTTAACTTTCGCGAGGTCTTATATTTACATTCAGTTTCATCTTTCCAAAAGTCAAAGTCAAAATATTTGAGTTTACTCAATGAAGTTATCTTTACTTTTGTTGCTTTTAACTTTAATCCGAATTTCCTTTCTATCCAATCCGTTATGGAATACATTGCCCTTTTTGATACCGCTTCGTGTCTTACTACAATCACTTACATCCTTGGCATATCGTGTAAATTGCAATACTCGCCTTTTAAGTTCATTCAGCACTATGTTGCTGAGAAAGGGCGACAAATTCCCATCTTATAGGGGATACCTCTATGTTCTTTGCTTCGAATGCGCCTTTGTTCATAACCCCTGCTTTGAGATAATTTCTGATTAAACTTTATGTATCCCACGGTGTTTTACTCTACCAACATACCTAATCAACTTGACTTGTGCAGTACATTGTTAAAGGATTTTTCAAGGTCAATATTTGCAATTAAACTATTCGAGCATTTCTACTATTGCATGCTCACATATTCTGTTCGGTTAAAAACCATTAATGTTTTCGTTGAGCATTGAATCAAATAGAGGGGATTTATACTTATAACTCTATCAATTACCATGGAAATTCCCAATTTAGTACTCCGCCATTCGGCTTAGATATTTCTACCCTTAATGCAAGTTGCTGTTTGTGTTTTTTCTCTCGGACTTATTGACTAATACTTTTCTAATGCTATTTCATATATTCTTAAAGTTCATTGATTATAGCTTAGTCAAGTCTGCCTGCTCCTTTGTTTGCATATACTTTCTTGTGTACGGTTTTGATGTTTCTTCATTAAACATCTTTTCAAGAAATACTGATATATTCCGTTTCTTCTCCTTTCTGCAATTGAAAGGATATTGTAAGACAAATTAACAACAATATCAACACCAAACAATGCTATAATAAACAGTAAGGATTTGCTAATAAAATCCTTAGAGGAGGAACCAATGGAAAATATCAGAATACAAGATGATTTATACCAAGCCGTTAACGGAAAATGGTTAGAAACTGCCGTTATTCCCAAAGACAGACCAACAACAGGTGGCTTTGAAACTTTGGATCAAAATGTTGAAAAATTATTAATGAGTGATTTTAAACAATTTGTCCAAGGCACAAAAACAACCGATGTTCCTACAATTGAGCAGGCAATCAAATTATATAAAAAAGTCATCGACGAACAACAAAGAAATAAAGACGGAATTGCTCCGATCATGCCTTTATTAAACAAGATCAAAAGCATTAAAACAGTTGAAGAACTCAACAAGTCAGCCAAAGAGTTGTTACTCAATCAGGCTCTATTACCGATCAATATCACAGTAGAAGCCGATATGAAAAATGCCACTAAGAATTCCTTAAATCTTTACGGTCCGAACACAATCCTACCGGATACAACCTATTATCATCCGGATAATCAAACCGGAAAACAATTGTTGGAAGTATATAAGAACATGGTTCAGCAAGTTCTTGATTTCACCGACTTATCTGCCGAAGAAAAACAGCAGTTCATTCAAGATACTTTAACTTATGATGCTTTAATAGCCCAAAAAGTTAAAAGTCAATTAGAATGGGCTGATTATGTTAATAATTACAATCCTTTTACAACTGCTGAAGTAAGCAATTATCTGCAACCATTTGACTTCATCGGATTATTAAAAGATTTTTACGGTGAAAACATTCCGCAAGAAATTATCGTTGCCGATCCGAAAGCAATTAAAGAAATGTCTTTCTATTTTAATAAAGATAATTTGACTTTATATACTCATTGGGCATATGTCAAAACGCTGTTGAGTCACACTTCACAATTATCGATTCAATTAGCTACTTTAGGCGGTTTGTATCGTCGCACACTATTAGGTATCGAATGTGACTCTCCTTTAGATAAACAAGCATATCGCGTTGTTTCAAGCTTTTTCTCTCAACCTATCGGTATTTACTACGGAAGAACATATTTTGGTGAAGAATCTAAAAAAGATATCACCGAACTAGTAAATAAAATATTAACAACTTGGAAAAAAAGAGTAAGCAGAAATACTTTCCTGCAACAACAAACCAAAGACAAAGCTTTATTAAAACTTTCTACCATCAATTTAAAACTGGGTTATCCTGATGATGTTAGAGACATTTATAAAAAATTCATAATAAATGATGAAGATAACTACTACCAAGCTGTCAATAAAATCAATCAAATTTATACAAATTATGAATTTGAAAAATTAAATAAACCTGTTGATAAAAGTGAATGGCTAATGCCTGCCCATATGGTCAATGCTTGTTATGACCCTAGCAGAAACGACATAACATTCCCGGCAGCAATTTTACAAAAACCTTTCTATTCAATCGAACAAACAGTTTCTGAAAACTTAGGAGGTATCGGAGCTGTTATTTCTCACGAAATATCTCATGCTTTTGATAACAATGGTGCTCACTTTGATGAGTTCGGTAACTTAAGTGATTGGTGGACAGAAAAGGATTATCAAAACTTTAAAGATTTAACCAAATCAATGATTGAGCAATGGGATGGCATTGAATTCGCCGGCGGAAAAGTAAATGGTGAATTAGTTGTTTCGGAAAACATTGCCGATAACGGTGGAATGGCTGTTACAATCGAGCTAATGCATACTTTAGACAGCTGCAACTTCCAGGAATATTTCATCAATTGGGCTAGAATTTGGTGTATCAAAGCCACAGAACAATATATGCAATTCTTGCTGAACAATGATGTGCATTCTCCAGCAAAACTGAGAGCTAACATCCAAGTCAGAAATTTCAAAGAATGGTACGAAGCTTTTGATGTCAAAGAAACAGATCAAATGTATATTCCGGAAGACAAACGCATAATTATTTGGTAACTATATTGAGGAGCAAATATGAATATTTGTTCCTTTTTTTACAAAAAAAATCGCTGTATAATACAACGATTTAATTTTAATGGTGCACCGAATGAGACTTGAACTCACACGACTAATGCCATACGCCCCTCAAACGTACGCGTCTACCATTCCGCCACCGGTGCAACTAAATAAGGTTTGTATGATACCTCCATCAAATAAAGACCTTGCGGTTGTCCGTTATAATGACAAGCTCGCTTATCTTCCGCCTCTAACATTTCCGTTAATTGCTTCTCGGTCAAATTACCTAATGCAGCTTCAATCAAGCATTGCGACAATATGCGTACCATATAACGCAAAAATCCGTTCCCATAATAAGATATTTTGATCATATTACCGTGTCTTTTTACATCAATACGATATATTGTACGCACCTGATTTTCCACCTCTGCTTTTTTTGTCGCATTGAAACTGGTAAAATCATGTTCGCCTATAAATATTTTACTAAATTTTTCCATCAATGCAATATCTAATTTTCTATTTGTTTGACAACAGTAATTAACCATTAAAGGATCATAATCGCCATCATTAATCAAATAATCATAATGCTTGTAACATGCCGAGAAACGGCTGTGAAAATCATCAGCCACCGGTTCCATAGACAGAATATAAATATCCTTCGGCAATTGCGAATTCAATGCTTTTCTGAAATCGGCAAATTTCTTATCGCAATCGAAATGAAAAACCTGTCCTCTGGCATGAACTTGAGCATCAGTTCTTCCGGAAGCATAAATTTTGATATCTTGACAAACAATTTTCTTCAAAGCCTCTTCAATAGTTTGCTGAATCGATCTTTTGCCATTTTGCCTTTGCCAGCCGGCATAAGCTGTACCATCATAACTTACAATACATTTATATCTCATTTACTCAACCAAATATAAATCAATAATGCCAACAATCCGTTGGAAACAAACAATACCGCAAAATCATACCAAGCAAATTTTAATTGTTTATATCTAACCCTTTTTGCTCCGACAATATACCCTCTTGCCTCCATTGCGTCAGCCAAATCATCAGCCTTTTGGAAACAAGAAACAAATAATGGCACAATCAAAGAAAGAATAGCGGTAATTTTTTCTTTAAAACTGCCGTTTTCCATATCAACACCTCTTGAAGCCTGTGCCTTTAATATTCTTTGGGCCTCCTCTAAAAGTGTCGGAATAAAACGCAAAGCCAATGAAATCATCATTGCCAAATCATGTGTTCTAAAGCCAAGTTTTTCAAACGGAATTAATAAATCTTCAATACCCAAAGTCAGATCCAAAGGTTTCGTTGTAGCCGTCAATAAAGTTGTGATTACTATCATCAATAATAATCTGACAACAATATACAGTGTTTGAATCAAAGCATCTTTGTAAATTGTAATCTTCCAAAAACTTATCAAAACATCTCCTGTCTTAATAACAAAAATGTTGATAACAAGCAAAAAAGCCAGTGTGATCAAAGTCGGTTTAAAACTTTTCCAAATATATCCCACCGATAATTTGCTTAAAAATACGCTGATCAAAAGAAATAATCCGATAATACCGTAACCTATAAAGCCACAAGGCAAAAATATACCCACAAGTAAAACAAACATCACGCAAATCTTCGTGCGCGGATCTAATCTGTGGACAAATGAATTAAGCGGCAAATATTTTCCTAAAGTAACATTATTC
The DNA here is from genome assembly GCA_030525245.1 of Erysipelotrichia bacterium. Taxonomy (GTDB): domain Bacteria; phylum Bacillota_I; class Bacilli_A; order Erysipelotrichales; family Erysipelotrichaceae; genus UBA1783. The sequence goes on along the minus strand of JAUNFB010000009.1, from coordinate 35,077 downwards.
ATTTACACACCTCTTAGCTATTTTGTCAGCCAACGTTTTAATATCCAAAACATCAGCAGAAAATTGCACGCCCTTTTCTGCGCATAGTTTTTTAAAGGAGATAATTACCGGTGGATCAATTAAGGCTTTCTGCATATATTGTTCGTTTTCAAAAAATTTGTTTTTATCACAATGCATAATCATCTTACCGTTTTCCATAACCACCACTTCATCGCAATAGCTCAATACATGTTCCATATTGTGGGTAACAATAATAATGGTAATATGCCGTTGTCTATTTAATTGAGCAAATAAATCCATCATCATTTTAGCTCCTTGCGGATCCAAACCGGCAGTAGGTTCATCCAACACCAATACTTGCGGTTGCATGGCAATTATTCCCGCAATAGCTACTCTTCTTTTTTGCCCGCCGGATAATTCCAATGGTGATTTGTCAAAGTCAGCTTCACTTATTCCGCAAGTTTTAAGTGCCTCCTTAGCTAATTTTTCGGCTTGCGTAACTTCCATGCCGAAATTTTGAGGGCCAAAAGCTACATCTTTAATTAAAGTTTCTTCAAATAATTGATATTCGGCAAATTGGAAGACAAGTCCTACCTGACTGCGCAGATGCTTAATATCCTTCACTTTTTCCCCGGCACGAATTGTAACATCATTTACTTCCACAATACCCTTAGAAGGTAACAAAAGCCCGTTTAAGTGTTGTACAAGTGTTGTCTTGCCACTTCCGGTAGCACCGATTACTGCCGTTATTTTGCCCTCGGAAATATCCAAATCGACATCACTCAATGCTTGATAAGCAAAAGGAGTATTTTCCGAATAAATATGATCTACTTTTTCAAAACGTATTGACATACTTCTTCAGCCATCCTTTCCAAATCAAGTGTGTCCGCTACTTTTACGCCCCTTTTTGCCAATTCATTGCGCAACTTATAAGCAAAAGGAATATCCAATTTCATTCTCACCATCATTTTTTCGTTTTTAAATATCTGCTCCGGTTTACCGCTCATAGCCAATTTTCCATTATCGATCACTAAAACATTATCGCTCTGAGCAACCTCTTCAATATCATGAGTAATTGAAATTATCGTAATTTTCTGCTGTTGATGTATTTTGTTAATCAAACGATTTATTTCTCTTTTTCCCGTTGGATCCAACATACTTGTTGCTTCATCAAAAACAATAATGTTCAAATTCATCGCCAATACCGAAGCAATAGCGACTCTTTGTTTTTGCCCACCCGACAATTTTGTCGGTTCGTTTTCCAAAAATTTGCTCATATTTACTTCGGCGGCATACTTTTCAATAATAGGATCCATTTCTTCACGAGGAAAGCAATGGTTTTCCAAACCGAAAGCAATATCATCACGAACCGTTGAACCAATGAATTGATTATCGGGATTTTGAAAAACTATTCCGATATTATTTCTGATTTTATTCAAATTTTCATAATTCAGTTCCAAATCGTTAATATAAATATTTCCCGATTTTTTCTCTAATAAGCCTAAAAGCAATTTAGCCAATGTACTTTTACCGGATCCATTATGCCCGATAACCGTTGTATATGAACCTTGAGGTATTGTAAAAGAAATATCATCAATTGTCATCTTATCACCATGATAACTATAATTAAGATTTTCTACTCTTACAGCATCCAATTTAAACACCACCTAACCTTATTATTTTATCATATTTGCCTTTAACATTAAAGCCGACAAAAAGTCGGCCTTGTCGGATAAACTCACTGATAGTCAACTATCGATGTAACATCATCATCCAATAATTCCGGATGATCCAAAACAAATTGAACAAATTTCATACATTTAGCAAAATAGAAGCCATCTCCTATTCTTTCATCAATAGTAATGCCGAAATTAACAACATCCTTAATTTCTTCTTGCGCATTTTCATTAAGCACTTTTTCCTTATGAATAGTTCCAATTGTCAAAACAATGCTGTTAGTACCGAAATTAGATAAATGATGATATACCGCATCGCATTTTATTGAACCTAAATTGCTTAAAAGGATAGTTGAATAGTTCGGATCAACTCGCATAAAGCTTTCCGGAAACAAACCGTTTTTATCTAACCATTTCAATACTCCCATAACCATTATCATTAAAAATCTAGGTAATTTAGCCAAAGTATTCAAAGCAGCATCAGCTCCGTATTCTTTGTTATTTTCTTTGCGTGCCTGTTTGACTTCTCCGCTGACTTTATGAGCTATACTATTCAAATTATCTCCCTGCTTCGGATGAAGCATCATTAAAGCTTCCTCAGCTTGATCAGTAAATTTCTTTTTGGCCACAAAAGACAAAATAACTTTTTTTCTTTGATAAAATCTTCTTCCGGCTACAAAGCGATTCATTTTTTCCCGATTATAAACCATTTTAGCCATCACAGTCAAAATCAAATGAAAGAATGTTATCTTACAATCACTATTTTCATTCTTCATATGTAAATATTCCAACGCTTTGGTGACATCCAAATGAGAAAGCATACATACTTCACAGTCTGTTCTGCGTGGATTTAAATGAGCAAAATAATTATGAAATGAATCAATATCTTTCAAATAATAGCCATCTGCCCGATCAAGATAGTGTTTTTTTCTTTTTTCCATAAATCTTTTCCTTTTCCGCAAATAATTATACCATAATAACTTTTTTGTTGTATAATATTCCTGTTATCATTGGGATATCGCCAAGCGGTAAGGCATCAGACTCTGACTCTGACATTACATAGGTTCGAATCCTATTATCCCAGCCATTTGTTAATTAATATGCTTAATTAAGCATATTTTTTATTTATTTTGCGCTATAATTTTAACTATGAATGAAGAAATTAAAAAAATAGTTGATTACGCGATCAACGAGTGTAAACCTGATAAACTACTGTCTCAATATTTATCGAGGCAGACTTTTCATAGCGGAAAGTTGATTGTCATATCTATCGGGAAGGCTAGCTGGTTGATGGGAAAGATCTGTCAGAACTTTCTTTCCAAAAAGATTGACCAAGGAATAGTTCTGACAAAATACAGACACTCCCAAGGAAACATTCCTGATTTTACAATATTCGAAGCCGGTCATCCCTTAACAGACAATAATTCTTTACTGACTACCCAAGCCATCATTGATTTAATTAAACCATTAAAAGAATGTGATGACATTATTTTTCTCATTTCCGGAGGCGGCAGTTCATTAATGGAATTACCGTTAATACCTTTAGAACAACTTCAACTTATTAACAATAAATTGTTACATTCCTCCGCATCAATTCAAGAAATAAATCTTATTCGTAAAAAATTATCTCAAGTAAAAGGCGGAAAGTTAGCTTCTTTGACAAAAGCCAATATCTATAACTATATTTTAAGCGATGTTATCGGCAATGATTTATCGACTATTGCATCCGGGCCAACAGTCGAAAGCAAAGATAACATCCCTTTAGCAACGGAAATAAACCGTAAATACCGGCTGAATATTCCACAAAATTTATTATTGTCACCGTTTCCTAGATTAAATAACGTCCGCTCTTTTTTAATCGGCTCTAATATATTATTAGCCGATTCGGCACACAGAATTTGTCAAAAACTCGGTTATCAAACAACAGTGGTATCAACAACTGTCAACGGTGATATTAATAATTTTGCTCGCGAAATTATTGCCTTAGCCAACTTCAATCAACATCCGACTTCCGACTTAGCATTTATCTTTTCCGGCGAATTAACTTTAACTGTCCGGACAAACGGTTTAGGAGGACGTTGTCAACACTTAGTAGCTCTGTGTCTAAAAAGATTCTCAACGCTTTATAATACCACGCTGATTGCTTGCGGTTCCGACGGAACAGACGGTCCGACAGATGCCGATGGCGGATATTGCGATCAAAATATCGCCCAACAAGCTCTCCGATACAATTTAGATGAATATATCAATAACTGTGATAGCTATAATTTATTAAAGAAGTTGAACGCTTTAATTTTTACCGGTCCTACAAACACAAATGTTAATGATCTAATCATTTTACTGATAAAAAAAGATACAAAATCCTCAATATAATGTAAGATTATTTCTTATTACACAGCACCCAATTTTAGCAGATATTCATACATAACAAATTTTTTATCTTCATAATTCCGCCAAAAAAAATATATCTCTTTGAAACCAAAGAGATATAACCTTAATTAATCAACAATTTTGAAAAATGCCAGCACAGAAACCACTACACACAAAGCTAAATATAATATGCAAATTTTTACCACTACGCCGACAATAATATTAACAATCGGAATAATTGATAGCACACCGCCGACAATATTAATCAACCAAGCTACAAGTGCATAGACCAAAATAAGAATCAATAAATGCAACAAATCTTTTTTTGCCTCTTGGCTGCCAACAAAATATTTAGTTAATTTTTTCATTCAAGTTCCTCCTTTTTGATGACCAACTCCTTATATCCGGTAGTATCATCATAAACACGTGAAAAATCATATTCAGCATCAATACAAGCCAGTACCAATTCACAGGTTGTATTGACAATACAATTATAGCACAAATGTCCACCATATGTTTTTCCGTTCGCATCACTTACCGCTATATGCAGATGGGAGCCATCCTTACATATCGTCCCCATCAAAGACACAATTTCATAATCCTGCTTTTTCTCCAAAAAAGTCTTCCCTCCGGCCAAGCGAATACACAAATTATCCAAGCAACCTACTGCACTGATGACAACAGCCGCCTTTACCTTGTTTTCTCTAATAATTTTTTCAATTTCTTTCTTTAAATCCTGACCTTTTTTTAATCTTACTGCTAAAAACATAATATCACCGTCAAAATCATAACCTAACAAAATAAAGGTGTCAAACGACACCATTTATTTTTTTCAAAATTTTATTCAAGAAGGGGGAAACGAGGTAATTCTCTCTAAAATTACAATATTATTAAACACTACTTTTATGAAATTTATATGAAATTTTTACATTAAATAGAAATTTTTTTCGATATTTTTTTCATATTAATATATGCTCCTTTGTGTTAATATGAAAAGAGAATAACTAAAAAGGAGAATAAAATGCAAAATAGAATAATTGCGGCTAAAAACTTACTAGATAAAGACAATAATATTATCGAACCGGGTTATTGTACCGATATGTTACCTATCTACAATAAGAAAACCGATCTTATTAGCCGATTCAAGACTAAAGAATGGGATTACTATTATATAGGTAATCAAAACTATGGTTTAGCTCTGACAATTGCTGATAACGGATATATGGGTTTAGATTCCGTTTCATTCTTAGATTTCAATGAAAAATGGGAAATCACCAAATCTCCTATGCAATTTATGACTTTAGGAAAAAAGAATCATCCGCGTTCATCTTTAACAGGCGATCTTACTTCAAAAGGAAAAAACTACGCTCTTTCGTTTATAAACAAACAAAGCGAAAGAATTCTGCAAGGTTACATGCATAATTTCCAAGGAAATAATACTATAAAATGGAATATCAAATTGACTGATGTTCCTGATGAAAGCATTGTAATTTGCACTCCTTTCAACAAGAAAGGTTGCTTTTACTATAATCAAAAAATCAATTGCATGAAAGCATGCGGAACCGTCATGATCGGTGAAAAAAATTACGATTTTTCGGAAAAAACAACGTCAGTGTTAGATTGGGGCAGAGGAATTTGGACCTATGATAATACATGGTATTGGAGTTCTCTAAGCTGTTATGTAAACAACGTTCCGTTCGGATTTAATTTAGGTTATGGTTTTGGAAACACCAGCGCTGCCAGTGAGAATATGTTGTTCTATGATGGAAAAGCCTACAAGTTGGATCAAGTTGATTTCGGCCTCCCTCAAGTTGACAATCGTGATCACTTCTATGGAATCTGGCATTTTACAGACAATAATAATCAACTTGATTTACGCTTTGAGCCGATTTTAGACCGCGCTAATCGTACTAATGCCTTAATTATCGAAAGCGATCAGCATCAAGTATTCGGAAAATTTTACGGGCAATGTAAACTCGATGATACGCGCACAATAACATTGGACGGTCAATTGGGCTTTGCGGAAAAAGTACGTAACCGTTGGTAATTTATCACCCTTATCAGCTTATTTGTGCTATACTTATGGAAATATAGGTGAGTTATGGGATATTTCGGAAAATTTTATATGGATAAAGAAAAAGACATCGTTGTTAATCTGTTTTTGAAGCATAATATTCTTTCATATTGCTTAGAAACGCCAAATCATCACACAGATAATTTGATTTGTAATTTGGCAAAAATATTACAACAACCATTAAGTCTCAATCGGCAACAATTAAAAGTAGTCAAAGGAACTATTCCTTGTTTCATTAAAGGCGATGGTCAAGAAGTCTATGTATTTAGATTAGCAGGTACAAAAATCGCCAATATCTACCCAAACGGAAAAATTGAAATCAACGCAACGATACCCGCTATTTCCAAAACCTTGATGTCCCAAACCAAAGATTATAAATTCGATATACGCCATACTTTAATTAAATCCTATATTTTAGAAGATGTGAAATTTAAAACGGATTTACATACTCACGGTAATGCAACTTTAAACCCTGATGTCCTAATTGCTTTGGGTATTAAGCATCAGATCAGATATCCTCTATATTATATTTACAAGTTGAACTTGATTCTAAATGAAAAACAAACAGAATTTATTAAACAACGCCGACAAGAAGTGATTAAACAATTCGGTAATGATCTTGATCTAAAGGATAAACATGTTAACAGAAAAATAAACGATATGACCTTTATCAATTTTGCCGATTTAATTTTAAATAACTTGGAAAATGCTAACTATAACATTAATAAGATTCGCAACTCCTTAGTTATACTAAAAGATTCTCAAGCCGTTTTTACCAATTTAGAAAAACTGTATCTGTATCGTTATGTTTTTACTAAAGGAATAAAATGCGATTATACAGTGCCACTGAATAATTTTTCTAAAATTCCTGATATTGATGTCTATAAAAACCTCTTAAAGATGTTGAAAGATACCAATAATAAAAATTATCAAAACCTTACTTTATTTCAAGATACACTTTTATGGATTGGTCGCTCTTATCAACAACAGCATATAAATTATATTGAAATATCGGATACAACCTTAGTTAAAAAAGATCAATCCTTAATCAATATGTTGGAACAAATACATTATATATTGCCTCTTGTTGAACAAGAAACCGGTGTAACTATCCGCTATTTGGCAGCCTTAAGGCGGATACCTTTGACTATTGTAAAAGACAATATTGCTTCAACCAACTATTTAAGCGAGAATATCGAAGTATTAAAGTTGACTGCTCGTGATCCTTATGTTGTAGGCTGTGACTTCGTCGGTGAAGAAATCAATGATATTTCCGAACTAAAAGATGTTATTAGAGAAATAGTTCAAAAGATCGCCTCGAAGGATCCGCATTTTACTATCCGCATTCATGCCGGAGAAAATGATACCTTGAAACACAACATGGCAAAAGCAATCAATTGTGTTAAAGACTCTTTACTACCTAACCAAAAGTACCCGCCTGTAAGAATCGGTCATGGTATATATGGTGCTGATTTTAAAACTAAAAGCGGCAAAGAAACTTTGAAACAAATAAAAGAAAACGGCGTTATTTTAGAATTCCAATTAACCAGTAATGTGCGTTTAAACAATTTAACAATTTTAAACAATCATCCTTTGAGAAAATATTTAAAATACGGAATCAAATGCGTCCAAGGAACAGACGGATGTGGTTTATATGGTACAGATACCATTGATGAACAATTAGCTCTACAAAACTTACTAAATATAAGTAATGAGGAGTTTATCCAAATGCGTTCTACCGAAGAAGAAGTATTAAATAATGCCAGAAGTTACTTTATACTCAAATTTAATGCTTTTCAAGATGAATTAAATCATTATTCCGTTAAAGACTATTATACAAATAAACTGCAACAACTCAACAACTCCGCAAATATTCCGACATTTAAAATTAAAAAGGTTTCTTCCTACCAAATACTAAAAGAGAGAGTAAAAGAATTACCATGGAATAAATTACCAATTATTTTAGCCGGCGGCAGTTTTACAAGCAACGCCAATATTCGTACCCATCAATTAGAAAAAGATATTATTCAACAATTATTAAAAAAGCTGGATCCCGACAAATTTTTCTTTGTTATTGGGCATAAATTAACTGCCTATGAGAAATATTTAGTGGAAAATAACACTCAAGGATTTACCATCTTTGCTATTGTACCTTCACTTCTATCCAAAAATGATTGTCAAAAATTACTCAATTCACCAATTGATAATTTCCGAATTTCTACAGAATCTCAGGAAATGGGCATTTATAAATCCTTCAATTATGAGATATTCGAAAGAAGAAATTCAATTGTACTGGCTTTTGAAGGAAATTCTGCTTTAGGCAACCTTGTTCAAGAAGCCCGAAACGGAAAAGGAAAAGCAGATATTTATCTAAGTACCGGCTGCAAAACTTTAAAAGAAAAGCTAATATCTTTACGCGGATATATCACATCATGTACCGACAGTAAATCAGTAATTGATAAAATAATCCATAAAAAATATGAAATAGGAACTAAGTTGGATTAGTTCCTATTTCAATTACGATAAATTGATTTGTCATTAGATACCACCAAGTGGTTCACGAAACAATCTTGATTATATTCTCTTAAACTTTCCCATAAAAAGGCGACTTTATTCTACAAGTCGCCTTTAATAACTATTTTGTAAATTCAATGTAAGCCATCGGAGCTGCATCGCCTTTTCTAACACCGGTCTTTACAACACGTGTATAACCGCCGTTAACATCGGCAAATTTAGGTCCGATTTCATCAAACAACTTTTGTAAAGCAGTTTTGCCTGTCTTCTTATCAGCAACTACATCTTTAACATAACTTGCTGCTTGACGACGAGCATGTAAATCATTTTTCTTTGCTAATGTTACTAATTCATCAACAACAGTTCTCAATTCCTTTGCTTTCATTTCAGTTGTATTAATTTTACCGTAAACAATCATATCGGTTGCTAAATTACGGAATAAAGCTTTACGATGGTCGGCCTTGCGTCCTAATTTACGATTTTGCATCTCAGGTTTTCCTCCTTAATCATTCTACGAATCAGCTTGAGCGAATCCCTTGCCGATTGCCTGAAGTTTTTCTTTGATTTCCTTGAAAGACTTCTTTCCAAGGTTTCTGATTCTCATCATTTCTTCTTCGGTACGTTGAGTTAATTCATCTACAGTTGCGATACCTGCACGTTTTAAACAATTGTAAGAACGTACAGTCAAATCCAAATCCTCAATCGGCATATTGTTACCCTTGATAGTATCATCAGTTGTAACATCTTTGATTAAACCGCCAATTTCATTAACATCATTTTTTACAGATGTCAACAATTGCAAGTGTTCAATCAAAATCTTGCTGGCTAAGGCAACTGCCTCCTGTGGTTGAATTGATCCATTCGTCCACACTTCAATTGTTAAGCTATCATATTTAGCATTTTGTTTAACACGAGTCGGATTAACTTCAAATGTTGCTTTCGTTACCGGAGTAAAAATTGAATCAGTATAGATTGTGCCTATTCCTTGAGAAGAACCCTGATAAATTGCTTTATTTTCATCAGAACTCAAGTATCCTCTGCCTTTTCTTGCTCTCAATTCCATTTCTAACTTGCCACCTTCAGCTATGTGACAAATAACTAAATCCGGATTTAAAACTTTAACGCCTGTAGGACAAATAATGTCACCGGCAGTGACTGTTTTTTCACCTACACAGTTAATTCTTAAAGTATATGATTCGTCATCATCAATGCTTAAAATTAAGTTTTTGATATTAAGAATGATAGCTGTAACATCCTCAACAATTCCTGGAATAGCTGTAAATTCATGGTAAACACCATCAATTTTTATTGAATATACGGCACCGCCGGGCATAGCGGCCAATAATACCCTACGAATAGCATTACCGATAGTTGTACCGAATCCTCTTTCTAAAGGCGACAATACAAATTTTCCATAATGTTTGTCTTCAACGTATTGTTCAATTTTAAAATCTGCTCTTTCAAATTGTTGCATCAACTATTCCTCCTATTTTTATTAACCACGCGGACGTTTTGGTGGACGACAACCGTTATGTGGGATAGGAGTTACATCGTTAATTGAACTGATTTCAAGTCCGGCTACCTGTAATGATCTGACAGCAGCTTCTCTTCCCGGACCAGGTCCCTTAACATTAACATCAACGCTCTTCATACCGTGATCAACTGCAGCCTTAGCAGCAGCTTCAGCAGCTTGTTGAGCAGCAAACGGTGTCGATTTACGAGAACCTTTGTAACCTAATGCTCCGGCACTTGACCAAGCAACGGCATTACCGTTTTCATCACAGATTGTGACGATTGTATTATTAAATGTAGAATGAATATGAGCGACACCGCGGGCAATATTCTTTCTAACTTTACGTTTTCTTACAGTTGTTTTCTTATTTCCTGCCATATAATATTACCTCCTGTCAACTATTTCTTCTTATTTGCTACTGTACGACGAGGTCCTTTACGTGTACGAGCGTTTGTTTTAGTTCTTTGTCCGTGAACCGGTAAACCCTTACGGTGTCTAACACCTCTGTAACAACCGATTTCCATAAGACGTTTAATATTCAAACTTTGTTCTCTTCTTAAATCGCCTTCAACTTTAATTTTATCAACTTCTGCACGCAATGCATTTTCTTGTGCATCTGTTAAATCTTTTACTCTGATTGTAGTATCAACACCGGCTGCAGCACAAACCTCTTTAGCCTTTGTAGCACCGATACCGTAAATATAAGTTAATGCAATTCCGACGCATTTATCGCGTGGAATATCAATACCAGCTATACGAGCCATATTTCTCTTCTTTCCTCCAATTAACCTTGTCTTTGTTTGTGTTTAGGATTTTCACAAATAACCATGACGCGTCCTTTACGCTTAATAACACGGCATTTGTCACAAATTGGTTTTACTGATGGTCTAACTTTCATCGTTTTTCCTCCTAGACTATTTGTGTCTGAATGTTATACGCCCACGTGTTAAATCATAAGGTGAAATTTCAATAGTGACACGATCACCCGGTAAAATGCGAATGTAATTCATACGGATTTTACCAGAAACGTGGGCCAATACTACATGTCCGTTAGGTAATTTCACTTTAAATTGTGCATTTGGAAGTGTATCTTCCACAACACCTTCAACTTCAATAACGTCTTGCTTATCTGCCATTATTCAGTTATTTCCTCCGATTTTTCTGTCAGGACTTTTGAAATCTGCTTATAGACATCTTCTACCGCTTGTCCGGCATCGATATCGTGAACAATATTTTTATTCCGATAAAAATCTATTACCGGTTGAGTTTCTTCACGATATGAATTCAATCTTACCATTAATTTTTCATAGGTGTCATCATCTCTTTGATGAAGATGACCACCGCACTTTTGGCAGACTTCATTGTCAGCGATTGGATTTAATTTTATGTTATAGATTGCACCACAGTCCTTACACAAACGACGATAGACAATTCGATCGACTAACAATTGTTCATCAATTGTTAGATTTAATACCATATTGATACCCAAATCTTCAATTGCTTTCGCCTGAGCCAGCGACCTTGGGAAACCATCCAATAAATATCCCTGCTGACAATCATCTTTTTGCAGACGGTTTTTTACCATCGCGATAGTAACATCATCCGGGACCAAAAGGCCTTGAGTTATATAACTCTGAGCCTTTTTCCCCAATAATGTCTGATGTTTAATTTCGTCTCTGAACATATCTCCAGAAGATATATGTGCTACCGGATAGTTTTGGGCAATCAAATCCGACATTGTCCCTTTACCTGAACCGGCAGGTCCCATAATTAACATCTTTAACATTACGACTACCTCTTGCCGAAACCTCTGTATTCGCGTTGTTGTGTTAATTTATCTTCCAAGTCTTTGACTGTTTCCAAAGCAACTCCTACTACGATGATAATTGATGTACCACCCATAGTAATTGTACTCGGAATATCGGTGAACATACTTAATAAATACGGTAATGCAGCGATGAAGCACAAGAACAATGCACCGAAGAATGTGATTCTATTAAGAACTTTCGATACATATTCGGTTGTTTCCGTACCCGGTCTTACACCAGGAATATACGAACCGTTTTTCTTCAAATTTTCACTGATTTTTTCCGGATCTACTTGTAAATTCGTATAGAAATAAGTAAATGCGAAAATTAATATTACATAAATAATCAATCCACCGGCTTTAGTAAAGTCAGAGATATAATCGAATATTTCTATTAACTTCTTAGTGAAGTCAGTAGTTTTATAAAATGATGCACCGCTGATTAAACTCATGATTGTTCTCGGAGCAACCAAAACAGTCGATGCAAAGATTACCGGCATAACCGAAGCACTGTTTATCTTTAAAGGTAAGTAGTTGGTGTCTTTACTTCCTCTTCTGCTTGAATTAGAAGTATATTGAATAGGAATCTTACGAGTTGCACTTGATGTATAAATAACCAAGACAATTATCGCAATATAAATCACAACCAACAGTGCGAATCTTAATAATCCGGTAAATACTGCAGATCCTTCAGCTGTAAAATCAACCAATTGAGTGAATGACGAACTGAATTGATAAGGTAAATTTGCCACAATACCGGCAAAGATAATCATTGAAATACCATTACCGATACCATATGAAGCAATACGGTCGCCGATCCAAACCAATAAGAATGTACCGGCTGTTAAAATTGTTGCAATATACAAATATGATGTAGTACTGTTATCTACCAATATGCCATATGCCTTATCAAAAGTCATTGTTAAGGTGTAAGCTTGAGCAAATCCTAATACAACGGCTGTATAACGTGTAATTTGATCAAGTTTCTGGCGCCCTTTTTGTCCATCTTTCTGCAATTCGGCAAGTGGCGGAATAATATCCATTGCCAGCAATTCAATTACGATACTGGCAGTGATATACGGTCCGACACCCATCGAAAATATTGAGAATGTTTGCCAACTGCCGGCTCCCATGATATTCATCATAGTAACCAATGCATTTGATGACAAACCGGAAATCAACTTAGATGTATCGATTCCAGGAATGGTAATTGATGCACCAATCCTGAAAACCAATAACATTGCTAAAGTGAACAATATTCTTTGGCGCGTTTCCTTATTTCTAAATAAGGAGATAACGGTCTTAAACATATTAGATTACCTCGGCTTTTCCGCCTGCTTTTTCAATCATAGCTACAGCAGATTTAGAGAACTTATTAGCTTTAACAACTAATTTCTTATCAAGTTCGCCTTCGCCTAAGATTTTTACTCCATTCTTTAAATCTTTTACTACGCCGCAGCTCTTTAATAATTCTACAGTTACTTCTGTTCCATCAGCAAATTTGTTCAATTGATCCAAATTTACGATAGCATATTCTTTACGCGTATAATTAGTAAAGCCACGTTTAGGTAAACGTCTTGCTAAAGGTGTTTGTCCACCTTCAAATCCTACTTTACCCATTCCGCCACTTCTGGCTTTTTGGCCCTTATTACCTTTACCTGAAGTCTTGCCGTTGCCGCTTCCTTGACCACGACCAAGTCTGAATCCGTCTTTTCTGGAACCTTCTGTATATTTTAATTCATGTAATTTCATAAATTATACCTCCTAATAACGAATTTCAGTAGGCTTCTTGCCTCTTAGTTCAGCAACATCTTCGATTGTAACCATTGATTGTAAACCACATACAGTTGCTCTTACCAAATTGATCGGAGTTCTTGAACCCAATGATTTAGAAAGAACGTCAGTTACACCTGCAAGTTCCAATACGGCTCTAACCGGACCACCAGCAATAACACCGGTACCATTAGCAGCCGGACGTAATACAACTTTAGCTGCGCCGTAAATACCTACAGTATCATGAGGTAATGTAGTACCTACCAATGATACTCTAACTACATTTTTAGTAGCCATTTCTGTTGCCTTTTTAATAGCATCAGGAACTTCCTTAGCCTTACCGGTACCGAAACCGATACGACCTTTCTTATCACCTACTACTACTAAAGCAGCAAATCTCATTCTTCTACCACCCTTAACAACTTTGGTGATACGATTGATCTTAACTACTCTTTCCTCAAATTCTTTTTCAGGACGTTCAGTTCTTCTGAATCTCTTTTCGCCTCTGTCATTACGGCGTTGTCTTCTTTCGCTTTTTTCTGCTTTTTCGGCAGTTTCTACCGGTTGAGAAGCAACTTCAGTAACTTCTTCAACTTTATTTTCCATTTCTGACATTGTTTCTCCTCCTATTAAAATTGTAATCCTGCTTCTCTTGCAGCATCAGCTAAAGCCTTAACTCTTCCGTGATATACATAACCACCACGGTCAAATACTACTTTATTAATATTCTTTTCCAATGCTCTCTTAGCAATTTCAGCACCAACTTGTTTAGCGGCTTCAATATTTCCGCCGTTTTCCAATTTCATTTCTACTGAATTAGCACTTACCAATGTTGTACCAGTTACATCATCGATAATTTGAGCGTGAATATTAGCATTTGAACGGAATACATTCAAACGCGGAGTCTCTGCTGTGCCAGATACTTTTGTACGAACACGGAGATGACGACGAATTCTTTCTTCATTTTTATATGCTTTATTAATCATAAATCAAATCTCCTTTCCTACTTACCTGCAGCAGCAGTCTTACCTTCCTTACGACGGATATGTTCACCCTTGTAAGCAATACCTTTTCCTTTATAAGGTTCAGGTTTTCTGACTGCACGAATATTAGCAGCTAATTCACCGACTCTTTGTTTGTCGATTCCTTTAACAATGATCTGTTGGTTCTTTGGACATTCAATAGTTAATCCTTCTTCAGCAGTAATTACTACCGGATGAGAATAACCCATATTCAATGTCAATGTGTTACCGCTGACTGCAGCTCTGTAACCAACACCCTCGATAACCAATTCCTTTTGGAATCCGTCAGAAACACCGACAACCATGTTGTGTAACAATGCTCTGGTTGTGCCGTGTAACTGTTTAGTTACCTTTTCATCATTTGGACGTTTAACAGTAATAACATTACCGTCAACGTGAATTGTAATCATTTCATTAAATTGACGAGTTAAGGTTCCCTTAGGGCCCTTAACAGTCACCTCATTACCGTCAGCAATTGATACTTCAACTCCTGCCGGAATGGTAATCGTCTTATTTCCGATACGTGACATAGTAGTCTTTTCCTCTCTTTATATTACCAGATGTAAGCAACTACTTCGCCACCGACACCTTTTAACTTAGCGTCTTTATCGGTTAACATACCTTTAGATGTAGAAATAATTGCGATGCCTAAGCCGTTTAATACTCTTGGTAATTCATCGGCTTTTGCATAAACGCGCAAACCAGGTTTTGAAATTCTCTTTAATCCGGTGATAACTTTCTTACCGTTAGTGCTGTACTTTAAAGTAACAACTATATTTTTCTTTGTTTCGCCTTCTACAGCATAATCGGCAATATAACCCTCTGATTTCAAAATCTTTGCGATTTCAAGTTTTTCTTTGCTGCAAGGAATGGTTACACTATCATGTTTAGCTGAAACAGCATTTCTAATGCGTGTAAGCATATCAGCAATTGGATCTGTAATTGACATAGTGTTTTCCTCCTTTTACCAACTAGCCTTCTTAACTCCCGGAATTTCGCCCTTGTAAGCTAATTCTCTGAAGCAAATACGGCATAATTTATATTTTCTTAAGACTGAATGAGGTCTTCCGCAACGTTCGCATCTTGTGTATGCTCTTGTTGAGAATTTAGGTTTAGCATGTGCTTTATTTTTCATCGATAATTTTGCCATAATTCCTCATTCCTCCTACTTAGCGAAAGGCATTCCTAATGCTTCAAGTAAAGCATATGCCTCTTCATTTGTTTTAGCGGTAGTAACGATAACAACGTCCATACCTCTGGTAATAGTTACTTTATCATAATTAATTTCCGGGAAAATTGTTTGTTCTTTAATACCTAAAGTATAATTTCCTCTTCCGTCGAAAGCAGTCTTGCTGACACCTCTGAAGTCACGTACACGCGGCAAAGCGATATTAACTAACTTATCAAAGAAATCGTACATTCTTTCGCCTCTCAAAGTAACTTTACAACCAATGTGCATACCTTCTCTTAACTTGAAGTTTGCAATTGATTTCTTAGCCTTTGTGATTACCGGTTTTTGTCCGGCAATGGCAGTCATTTCACTGACTGCTTCTTCCAATGCTTTCGGATTAGCGATAGCATCACCGACACCCATATTGATAACGATCTTTACAAGTTTCGGACATTCCATGACAGAAGAGTAATTGAACTTTTCCATCAATTTATTAACGATTTCATCATTGTATTTTTGATTTAAACGGTTCATATTTCTCCTCCTTATTTCTTGGTAATCTTAATTTCTTTTTTAGCTTTGGTTTTCTTATTGAATCTGATTTTTTTGCCATCTTCGAAACGGTATCCGACTCTGCCGGCAACCTTTTCCTTAGCGTCATAAATCATTACATTAGAAATATCAATAGGTCCTTCTTTGCTGACAATACCGCCGTCAGGATTGATTTGTGAAGGTTTTACATGTTTTTTAAGAATGTTTACGCCTTCGACAACAACCTTATGTTCCTCAGGATATACAGCTAATACATCACCTGTAACGCCCTTATCCTTACCGGCAATAACTTGGACCTTATCACCTTTTTTAATTTTCATAGTCTTGCCTCCTATAATACTTCAGCAGCAAGGGAAGCAATCTTAGTATAATCGGCATCTCTTACTTCTCTGGCAACAGGCCCGAAAATACGTGTCCCTACTGGTGACTTGTCATCTTTAATAATTACAGCAGCATTATCATCAAATCTGATGTAAGTACCGTTTTCTCTTCTTACAGGATAAGTAGTTCTAACGATTACTGCTTTAACAACATCGCTCTTTTTAACTGTTCCGTTTGGAGTAGCACTCTTTACAGCACATACTACAACATCGCCGACTGTTGAAGTCTTACGATTTGAACCGCCTAAGCAACGAATAACCAATAATTCTTTTGCGCCTGTGTTATCGGCAACCTTTAAACGAGTTTCATTGCGAATCATTTATCATTACCTCCTATAACACTTGGGCTTTTTCAACAACTTCCAATAAGCGGAAATGTTTTGTAGCCGATAACGGTCTTGTTTCCATGATTGTTACAACATCGCCTTCATTAGCAATATTGTTTTCATCATGAGCAACAAACTTTCTTGAATTCTTTACACGTTTTCCATACATTGCATGTCTTTTAGCACTTGCAACTTCTACAACAATTGTTTTGTCCATCTTGTTGCTGACAACAACGCCACGGTAAACTTTACGAGTTGATCTTTCTTCCATTTTTTAGATCCTCCTTAAGCGTTGTTTTGACGTTCAGTCAAAACAGTTTTAATACGAGCAATAGTCTTTCTGATTTCTTTAATACGTGCCGGATTTTCCAATACGCCTGTAGCCTGTTGGAAACGAAGATTAAATAGTTCTTCTTTCAAATCTTCAACCTGTTTCATCAAGTTTTCATTACTCAATTGACGGATTTCTTTCATTTTTTCCATAAACTATTTTTCCTCCTGTCCTCTGATTACAAAGCGTGTTTTAATTGGCAATTTATGAGAAGCCAAACGTAATGCTTCTCTTGCTACAGCTTCGTCAACTTCGCCTACTTCAAACAGTACACGACCTGCTTGAACTACAGCTACCCATCCTTCCGGAGCACCTTTACCGGAACCCATACGAACTTCCAACGGTTTCTTCGTTTTAGCCATATGAGGGAAAATTTTAATCCAAACTTTACCACCACGTTTCATATAACGAGTCATAGCAACACGGGCTGCTTCAATTTGGTTATTAGTAATATATGCGCCTTCTTCAGCTACCAAGCCATATTCACCGAAAGCAACTTCTCTTCCAGCTTTACTGCGTCCTTCATAGCTGACTCTGTGAGGTCTTCTGTACTTTGTTCTCTTTGGTGTTAACATTATTCAGCAGCCTCCTTCTTTTCACTTGCTGTTGTTTCAGCATTGTTTCTGTTATCTCTTCTTGGACGTTGATTTCTGCGACGGTCATTACGAGCATTATTGAATTTAGGAGCTTCCGGTTCCTTAACCATTTCGCCCTTTAATACTTCACCGCGGCAGATCCAAACCTTAACGCCTAAAATACCGTAAGTAGTCATTGCATTTTCCTTAGCAAAGTCGATATCGGCTCTGATTGTATGCAAAGGAACTACACCTTCCGAATATCCTTCAGCTCTGGCAATATCTGCACCGCCAAGTCTTCCGCTAACAGATGTTTTGATACCTTTAGCTCCGGCTCTCATTGTCTTTTGGATAGCCTTCTTTTGAGCAGTTCTGAATGATGCTCTGGCTTCCAATTGATCAGCGATTGATCTTGCTACTAATTTAGCATCTAAATCAGGATTAGCAATTTCAACAGCCTTGATATTCACCTTTTTGCCATTGGTAATTTTTTCAAGTTTTTTCTTTAATTTTTCAACTCTTTCGCCATCTGTACCGATAATGACACCCGGACGAGCAGTCTTAATGTAAACTTGAACACTGTTTTTGCTTCTTTCGATTTCGATTCTGCTTACTGCAGCATCTTTAAGTTCTGTGAATAGGCAATTACGGATCTTAACATCTTCTTGTAATAAATCGCCATATCCCTTTTCAGCATACCATCTTGATTCCCAATCACGAATGACGCCGACACGCATTCCAATAGGTGATACTTTCTGACCCATATTACTCTCCTCCTATTCTCTTTCCGCAACCACAACAGTGATGTGACTGCTTCTCTTCAAAATTTGTGATGCAGAGCCCTTTGCTCTTGGCATCCAACGTTTTAACACTCTTGCTTCATCAGCCCAACAAGCTTTAACATACAATTTATCGCCGTCAAGTTGATGATTGTTAGTAGCGTTTGCAACTGCCGATTTAATGACTTTTGCAACTACCGGTGAAGTGTTTCTCGGAGTAAATTTCAAGATTGCTAAGGCTTCCTTAACATCTTTTCCTCTAACCAAGTCTAATACCAGTCTGACTTTTCTTGGAGTCAAACGGACGTTTTTAGCAACTGCTTTTACTTCCATAATAATTTAACCTCCCAATTAAGCCTTTCTGTCATCATCGGTATGACCGCCGAATTTTCTTGTAGGAACAAATTCACCTAATTTATGTCCTACCATATCTTCTGTAACATAAACAGGGATAAATTCTTTTCCGTTATGAACAGCAAATGTATGTTCCAAGAATGATGGATAGATAGTAGAACGACGAGACCAAGTCTTAATAACTTCTTTTTTGCCGCTCTTGTTCATTGCGTCGACTTTTTTCATTAAATAATCGTCAACAAATGCACCTTTTTTCAAACTACGACTCATTTTACCTGTCTCCTTTCATCTACTTACCTTTACGGTTACGAACAATATATTTATTGCTCTTATTCTTATTCTTACGAGTAGTAACACCCATAGCTTTCTTTCCCCATGGAGTCATCGGTGACTTACGTCCGATAGGACACTTACCTTCACCACCGCCATGTGGGTGATCGATAGGGTTCATAGCTGAACCTCTGACTGTCGGTCTGACACCCATCCAACGAGTTCTTCCTGCTTTACCGACATTAACCAAGCTGTGATCGCCGTTACCGACTACACCGATTGTTGCACGGCATACGCCTAAGATTTTTCTTACTTCGCCAGATGACAATCTTACCAATACATATCTGCCTTCAGAACCTAAAATTTGAGCACTGCAACCGGCACTTCTTGCCAATTGTCCGCCTTTTCCAGGTTTCAATTCCACATTGTGAATAAATGTTCCATCAGGCATATTGCACATTTGGCAACTGTTTCCGACCTTAATATCTGTAGTTTCTCCCGAAACAACCTGCATTCCAACTTTTAATCCGTCAGGTGCGATAATGTAGCGCTTTTCGCCATCTACATAATGTAACAATGCAATAAATGCACTTCTGTTAGGATCGTATTCGATTGTTGCAACTGTTGCTTTAATACCATCTTTATTACGTTTGAAATCAATCAAACGGTAAGCTCTCTTATGTCCGCCACCTTGATGTCTGGTGGTAATACGGCCATTGTTGTTACGGCCGCCCTTCGACTTGATAGGAGCTAATAATGAACGTTCTGGCTTTATTGCAGTGATATCTGCACTGTAATCAATAGTAGTCATCCCTCTACGACCGGGAGTCGTAGGTTTATACTTTTTAATTGCCACTGTTTTTTCCTCCTTACGCAATTATCCGGAAATAGCGTTTTCTTCCGATATATGGATTACTTAATCCTTGTTGTACAAATCAATTTTGTAACCTTCAGCCAATTTAACAATAGCCTTGCGGTAACCTTGAACTGTACCGGTATAACGTCCAACTCTTCTCTGCTTTTCTGCAGTGTTCATAACGTTTACCTTTTCAACTTTAACATTGAAGATTTCTTCTACAGCCAATTTAACAGCTGTCTTGTTTGCGCCCTTAGCAACCTCAAAGGTAACCTTGTTATCTTTTTCTTGAGCTTGCATAGATTTTTCAGTTACGATTGGGCGAATAATAATATCTCTGGCTGCCATTATTGTAATGCCTCCTCAATTCTCTTAACTGCTGCTTCGGTAGCAACTACTGTATAAGCATCTGCCAACTCTAAGCAATTGATTCCGTCAGCAAATTGGAATGATGCTTCCGGAAGGTTACGCATGCTAAGTTCAACATTTTCCCAATTTTCTTCAACATCAAACACAAATAACACTTTACGATTTACATTCAAGTCTTTCATAACTGTAACAAAATCTTTTGTCTTAATTGCTTCCAATTCAATCTTATCAACAACCTTGAAAGTTCCTTCAGCAACTGCTGTCGATAAATATGAGCGTAATGCCAATCTAGCAACTTTACGATTAATTTTATAACCATAACTTCTAGGTGTAGGTCCAAATACAACTCCGCCACCTACAAATTGAGGAGCAGTCTTTTGAGCATGTCTTGCTCCGCCTGTGCCTTTTTGACGAATTGATTTTTTACCGGTACCGTGAACTTCGCTTCTTCCCTTAGTATCATGTGTACCTTGACGCAATGAAGCTCTTTGCATAACAACAGCATCAAACATTGCCTGTTTGTTCGGAGTGATTCCGAATACGGCTTCATTCAATTCGATGTCACGTAATTCTGTACCTTTTTGGTCAGTTACTTTAATAGTTGTCATCCTTAAGCCTCCTTAATTTCGTAGTTTATCAATTCTACAGGTTCAACATGTTTAACAGGTTTAACTGTAGTTTTAACAAATACCAATCCTTTTCTCGGACCCGGCACATTGCCTTTAATCAATAAACAGTTGTGTTCCATATCAACCTTAACAATTTCAAGGTTTTGGTTAGTGGTAGTATAATTACCCTCTTGACCGGCCATAACTTTATTTTTGTTAATATAACCATTGTTACGACCGATTGTAGCCATAGATCCGGCAGTTCTGTGTACAGGTCCTGTACCGTGAGTAGCCGGCAACATATGCTGATTGTTACGATAAATGGCACCCATGTAACCTTTACCGCGAGATGTTCCCTGAACATCAACCTTGTCACCTGCTGCGAATAAATCAGCAGAAACAGTTGCGCCAACTTCTAAGTCAGCCATCTCGTCGCTCTTGAATTCATGATAGAATCTCTTAGCGGCAGTGTTCGCTTTTGCAGCGTGGCCCTTGTTGGCCTTTGTAGCTTTGTTTTCTTTTAAGTCTTCCATTCCGAGTTGTAGTGCTACATAACCGTCGTTTTCAACATCTTTCTTTTGAATTACAACATTAGGTGTTACTTCAACGACTGTAACCGGAATGAGCGTCCCATCATTCGTAAATACTTGGGTCATACCAAGCTTACGTCCCATTAAGCCTTTCATGATGTCTCCTCCTTAATTTCTCTTAAAGTTTGATTTCAATATCGACTCCGCAAGGCAATTCCAAACCGGTTAAAGCTGTAATTGTTTCACTGGTTGGGCCGATGATTTCAACCAATCTCTTGTGGGTTCTGATTTCGAACTGCTCTCTTGAATCTTTGTACTTGTGAGTAGCTCTGATTACTGTTACCACCTGTTTTTCGGTAGGTAGTGGTACCGGTCCGACAACCTTCTTAGCACCATGTTTCAATGCTGTTTCAACTATTTTTTGTGTAGCTGAATCAAGAGAACGATGCTCATAGGCTTTCAAACGAATTCTTACTGAATTTTTTGCCATGGATATTTCCTCCTCTGCTTGTCTATTTCCATGATAGACCCGTTCAATGCGAATTCCCCGACTACACACCATGACAACGAACATCAGTGTGTCGGCAACCTCGCACATCCATACGGTCGCAACAATAAGTTTACTACAATTGCCATCTACATTCAACAATTTTTTTAACATTTTTATTTCATATTCTATTGCTTCAATTGTAAAGTAAAATTGTAATTATGGATTATAGTAAGAGGGATATGAATACAACATAATCCGTACATCCACACTAACTAATCCGTTACAAATTTTACACCAATTATCTATACAACTTACGCTGTCTCTTTCTAAATTTATCCCCGCAACCTGCATACGTGTCACTAAATCGCTTTGCATTATCCTGTCTCTAACTCTTGACATCCCCCGCGTAGATTACTTTTCCCCTTATATGCGTATATTTTCATTTTTTCACCCATTAAGGCGGCCTTTCTTACGCCTTCACAAACCGGTAATGAAAAATACCGGTCAAATCTGCCTCTTTATACTGTGCTTAGTGTGCTTAGGAGGTATAGATACACTACAGAGCACGGTGAGCTGAGTAGGCCATTTGTTGTTTACAAATATCCTGAATTTTTATCAGTCGCCGTCATCCTTACAAGCACAAACAAGTTGGACTTAGAGCCTGAACACTTAGCATTGATTTAATCAATTGACTAAATATCGCCGGATGACAGTCAATATCTATGCGGCTTTATACTTGTTTTTGTCGTGCTCTTTTACTCATCCTTTTTTTCACACTTCACCCCTGTAATATGTTAATAACCAGAATTTTTTTGACTTTAGCACATTTAAACTGCATAATTGTGTTAAAGATTAGCACGACTAAACAAATTATACGAAAGAGGGTATTTTAATATGTTTATTTCTATCGGAATTGATGAAAATGGCAAGCCTTTTGTTTCAACATCTGACAAAATGAAAAAGTCCAGCCGTCCGAATAAAGGGCATAGCCTTATTGCCACGCCAGATACCTATACGGTTATCGACATTGAAACAACAGGGCTTGATCCACGTTTTTATGAAATCATAGAATTATCGGCTTTACGCTACTCAAATGGTTCTTTAATTGATTCTTTTACTACTCTTGTTAAACCAACGGAACCTATTGACGACTTTATTACTGAACTTACAGGAATTACAAATGATCTTGTTTCTGATGCTCCAACAATATCCAACGCAATAAAAAGCTTTTATGACTTTGTAGGCTCTGACATTCTTGTTGGCTACAACGTTCACTTTGATATAAACTTTATTTATGATGTATTGCAAAATAAACACGGACTTGATTTCACAAACTCATTTGTTGATGTTATGAGATTTGCAAAAAAACTGCTACCAGATTTAAAAAATCACAAACTTGGAACCGTAGCAGATCACTATAAAGTTTCTTATCCGGCACATCGGTCTTATGCAGATTGTGAGACTTGCAACGCTTGTTATCAAGCTTTACTTTCTGATGCAATCGCTCAGTATGGTAACCTTGAAGCTTTTAAAGCTTCTAACTCTAATCATAAGCAATTACACGCTAAAGACATTACGGCGACTACTGATAATTTTGATACTAGCCACCCGCTATATGGTAAGCTTTGTGTATTTACTGGCACTCTTGAGAAAATGGCGCGCAAAGACGCTATGCAGCTTGTTGTAAATCTCGGCGGAAAATGTGGCGATAATGTTACAGCAAAAACAGACTATTTGATTCTTGGAAATAATGATTTTTGTACCCTTATCAAAGACGGAAAAAGCAATAAGCAGAAAAAGGCAGAAGACCTTATATTAAAGGGTAAAGATATACAAATTCTTTCAGAAAACGTATTTTACGATATGATTTTAGATCAGTAAAAAAATGGTAGCGGCACACCAGCTACCATTTCTGTTTTATTCCCAGTTTACCCACAATGTTTCTACTACATTTATTAATTTATATATTATTATTTTTTGACATAGCCCTTGCTGTGGCTGTGTAATCGTCTTTCTTTCCTCATTGCACAAAGAATACATTTTGCACCAGTCTACAAGCTATCAAGCAGCGTATACTTTTATGATCCGTTTCTTTCTCTTCCATTTATTTATTATACCTCTAATACCTAGTCTAAATAAAATTAACTGTGTTCTTGGGATACAACTTCTTTATCTTGAATATCCACTTTTGTATTCTGAATGTCCACTTTTTCATCATTCAAAAGCCCATCTATCCCATCTATGTGAAAATCACGATTATCAAGAGCATTATTTTCATTCAGCAACAAATTTCTGAGAAAAACTTCAAGATATTCCGTTGTTTTATGAATTCCCTTTTGTAAATCAGTATAATTGGCACGAACAAGAGTGTTTCTGAAATACCACGCGTTTTCTGCGAAAATATGAATTTGCCACAGCTACAATTCGGAATCACCGTCATATTTAAACTTTGTGCCATCAAATACTGTATGATTCCAATCACAAATCGATGATTTAACATATCCGCCATAGTCAAAAAATATTTTCTAATAAAATATTGAATCGAACTTTTGTTTAAGAGACAAATAAATCTCAATAAATTAGCCATTAATTCATCATAAAATGTGCTATAAATATTCATCGTATTAAACATCTTTTCGAGGATGCTTTTTTCATGCTTATTTCATAATTCAATTAATATTATGCAAAAAGTTTTCAAATATCAGCTTTTTTAATAAATTACAGTTGATTTTTAGAAATGACAATGCTATTATATCTGTACTGAAGTTGTCCACGTAGCTCAGCTGGATAGAGCATCCGCCTTCTAAGCGGACGGTCGAGGGTTCGAGTCCCCCCGTGGACGCCATTTTTTTATTCTAAAATCACTTTTCACAAGTGATTTTTTTATTACCGTCTTTCTGCATGTAATGAAATATAATGTTGAACATATCAAACAAAAATACAATCAGATTATTTGTGTAAAAGTTATCCCTTGGTAGTCACAAGTGCCTAAGAAAAAGATTAACGCAAGCATTTCCCAAAACCGAAACATCAAAATATATCCGCCTGAGTATACCAATATTTCGCAACTTCTTGATGAACTCATCCAATATGAAAACACAACCGTACACTATTAACTATTTACTATCCACCAATTTAAAGACAGTAACATCGAACTATATGATCGAAAAGTTGATGAAACAACAAAGAGACTATCATCAATTTGATTGATCAATTATAATACTATATTTCCGCTTTCCGACCCGAATCACATCTATTGCGTATCAAAAAAGGAAGACTCCATAGTTGAATCTTCCTTTAATATTAATCTAATTCAAATTGTCCGGTATAAAGCATGTAATACTTGCCTTTTTGAGCAATCAGATCATCATGATCTCCTCTTTCAATGATTCTACCATTTTCCAATACCATAATCGCATTGGAATTTCTGACTGTTGATAATCTATGAGCTATGACAAACACTGTTCTGCCGACCATCAAATTATCCATACCGTCTTCAATAAATTTTTCGGTTCTGGTATCAATAGAACTTGTTGCTTCATCCAAAATCAATACAGGAGCATCGGCAATGGCAGCCCGGGCAATAGACAACAATTGTCTTTGACCTTGCGATAAATTAGAGCCGTCACCTGTTAATACCGTATCATAGCCTTGAGGTAAACGGGTAATAAATTCATCGGCATTGGCCAACTTGGCAGCAGCAACAACCTCTTCATCAGTAGCGTCCAATTTGCCATAACGAATGTTATCTTTTACCGTACCGGTGAATAAATGAGTATCTTGAAGAACCATCGCCAAAGACATTCTCAGTGAGGACTTTTTAATTTTGCGAATATCTATTCCATCATATAATATTTGTCCCTCATTGATTTCATAGAAGCGATTGATCAAGTTGGTAATAGTAGTCTTTCCGGCACCGGTTGCCCCGACAAAAGCAATCTTTTGTCCCGGACGAGCATAGAAACTGACATCGTGCAAAATTTCCTTTTTCCCGTCATAAGAGAAATGCACATCAATAAATCGCACATCTCCGCGTAAACGGGTAAGTTGTGTTCCGTCTTTCCAAGCCCATAAACCTGTTCTTTCTTCACTTTCAATCAATTGATTGTTTTCATCATAAGTGGCATAAACCAAAGAAACATTACCGTCATCAACTTCATCCGGCATATCAAAGATATTAAATATTCTTTCCGCACCGGCAATGGCTCTGGTCAACGAATTAAACTGTTGCATGATACGACTTAATGGATTGGAAAAATTACGGGCATGCTGTAAGAATTCAATCAAATCAGCTACATTAATTGAACCCTTAATAACAAAATAAGCACCCAAAATCGAACAAATCGCAAAATTGATATGTGATAAATTATTGGAAATAGGTCCCATTACTCCGGCATAGAAATTAGCCTTTGTTGAAGCAATGCGGGCATCTTCATTAATCTTATTAAAATCATTCTTAACATTTTGTTCGTGATTAAATACTTTAACAACCTTTTGACCGGCCATCATTTCCTCCATATAGCCGTTAAGTTTGGCTACCGAACTCTGCTGAAATTGATAGTTGCTGATACTCTTTTTACCGATAACTTTAGTCAATAAAGTCATAATAATAATTAGCACAATAATAACAATTGTCAATTGCGGTG
This sequence comes from Erysipelotrichia bacterium, assembly GCA_030525245.1. Classification (GTDB taxonomy): domain Bacteria; phylum Bacillota_I; class Bacilli_A; order Erysipelotrichales; family Erysipelotrichaceae; genus UBA1783. The sequence continues at coordinate 8,091 of JAUNFB010000009.1, read as the reverse complement.
AAATCAATATCATCATAACGAAAGTACTGATTAAGGTAACAATAGCCGAAACTAAGGAAACAAGCGAGTCTCCCAAAGCATCACGAATCGCTCCGACATCATTGGTATAATAAGACATTAATTCACCATGAGTATTACTGTCAAAAAATGATAAGGGTAGTTTTTGCATTTTAGAGAACAACTGATTACGAATTTTATTTAGTGTTCTGTTTACCACCGAAGTCATAATTCTATCGGAAGTAAACTGCAATATAGCCGTTAATACATAAATTAACGCCAATATTTCAATATACTTTAAGAAATGCGGATAATTGGCATTAAAATCCTTCATCATATTTCCGATAGATACAAATAACGGATTAATAAGGTGAGTAGCATATACCGTGAATAAGCTGTTAATTCCAATGATAATAAAGATGATTATCAACATTGGAATTTTATCTTTCATGAAAGTCAGAAGCCTCTTTAATGTTTGAAGCGGATTGTTTGCTTTTTGATATTTCTTTTCATCTTTAGCCATTTTATTCCACTCCTTTCATTTGCGTATTATAAATTTCTTGATAAATCAAATTGTGTTGCAACAAATTATCGGGTGTATCAAAATCAACAATTTTGCCGTCATCTAAAACAATAACTCTGTCGGCATCTTTAACCGAAGCAATTCTTTGCGCAATTATCAAAGTGGTTGTACCTCTTAATTCTTCTTTCAAAGCCTGACGAATGCAACTGTCCGTATGCGTGTCTACCGCACTGGTAGAATCATCTAAGATAATAATTTTAGGTTTTTTCAACAATGCTCGAGCAATACATAAACGCTGTTTTTGACCACCGGAAACATTTACTCCGCCTTGCCCTAAATCCGTATCATATTTCAACGGCAATGTTTGAATAAAATCATCAACTGCCGCTTGCTTACATGCAGTAATAATTTCTTCATCGGTTGCATCAGGATTGCCCCATTTCAAATTATCCTTAATTGTTCCGGAGAACAAAACATTTTGCTGTAAAACCATCGCCACGTCATCACGTAAATTCTTCAGCTTGTAATCTTTGACATTGATTCCGCCGACTTTTATCGTTCCACTAGATACATCATACAAGCGTGGAATTAACTGTACCAAAGTTGTCTTACCACTGCCGGTAGAACCGATAATACCGATAGTCTCCCCGGAAGCAATATGGAAATCGGCATCGGACAAACTTTCTCTGGCAGCCTTGTTGTAAGTAAAACTTACATGTTCGAAATCAATATCACCGGTTTTAACATTACCGTCATAATTGCCATCAAGCAAAGTAGATTGCGTGTTTAATACTTCCGACAGACGTTCGACAGAACCCTTTAAACGAATGATATTCATAAAAATCATGCCCATCATCAACAAACCGATTAATATTTGAGAGATATAACTGACAAAAGCCGTTAAAGAACCGAATTCCATTTGTCCGCGGGCAATATCCACTCCACCCAAATAATAAACAGCCAAAATACATCCGTAAATAACCAGTTGCATAACCGGTCCTAATAAACATAACATGCCCTCAATATCAATAGAGGAAGTCATCAATTGCCAATTGACATCGGCAAATTTCTTCTTTTCATGCTCTTCCCGAACATATGCTTTAACTACTCTGACATTAGTCAAATATTCCTGCTCCATATCGTTTAAGCCGTCATATTTAGTCAACATGTAGCGAAATTTAGGCAAAGCAAAATGGCTCAATAAAGCAATAATGATAATGACTACCGGTACAGCCACTTCAAAAACAACAAACAAATCTTTATTCAGTCTGAAAGCCACAACAGCGGCAGCAATCATCATAAACGGTGCTCTGATGAACATCGTTGTCAACATCCTTAGCCCTTGTTGGACATAATCAACATCCGTTGTCAAACGGGTAAGCAAAGATGACTGTTGGAAACCGTCAATATTTTCAAAAGAAAAATCTTGAATACGGTTAAATACCGTTTTACGCAATTCGGCACCGAAACCCATGGCTCCTGTCGAACTCAAATAACAGCCGACTGCTCCAGCCGCAAAAGAACATAAAGCCATCAATACCATTTTCTTTCCTAAAGCAATTACCACTTCCGGATCTCCCGAAGGAATGCCGGTATCAATAATTTGAGCCATTACTTTAGGAATATTTACTTCCAAAATAACTTCAATAATTAATACTATCGGAGCCAATATAATAAAAGGTAAATATTTTTTTGTACAAGCTAATATTTTCTTCATTTATCTTCCTCGTTTTCTATTTTTTCGAATTCCTTGATCAATTTCTCCGGATTCTTTCCGCAAGTATAATCCGTTTCTAAATTCTGCAACATTTTAGTTAAAAGATGATCAAATTGTTCCAATTCATCTTTCGTAAAATTCTGAAAAGACAATTTATTTACTTCCTCAAAACAGCCGCTAAACATCTTGATACTTTCTCTGCCCGAGTCTGTCAAATACAATTGATATTCTCTGCCGTCAATATCATTAGTTTTGCGAATAACTAAATTCTTGTTCACCAGTTTGGTAACAGCTTTGCTGATAGCAGCTCTGGTAAACGCAAATCGATCAGCAATCATTTTCTGATTACAGCCGGGATGGCGATCTATATATTCCAACATCGGCATCTGACCAAAAAACATCTCGCCGTGCTTACGCAAATTAACCGCATTGTGCCATTTTTTTAATTGATTTATTCTAATCATCTTAAATGTAATTTCCGAATACATTCATTCACCTCCGATTGTTAACTCGTTAACCATTTTACTATGTACATATTACTGTGTCAATTATTTTGTTCTATATCTCAATATCGAAATCAACACCTACATCATTAACCTTAACAACTTTGCTTAACGCAATCTTTGCCTGTAAATCCGTACAGTGACAAGGGTAACAATTTTCTATATCCAACCGAGAAAAATAGTCACATACTTCCTTATTTAAATTCTTGTTATTCAACATATGAAAACCACCGATAATACCGATAATATGTCTTTTACCGGTTAAGTTAATTGCTTGATCTATAATATTACAGATACCGCTGTGTGAACAACCCGTAATAATAAATATACCTTTCTCATTTTCATAAACCATCGCACTGTCATCGTACACATTATCATCTTCTAAAGGGTCTACATGCTGAACATTCCGTTTGATTTGCCCCATATAAGTAATATGCTCGGATATCCTATAAGGTTGCTCGGTTTTTATCACTTCAAAATTATCCGGTAAATCGTTAAAATTGATCGGAGCGGAAATATCCAATCCGCAATAATACTTTTTTTCATCGGTATTTGGATGACAAACCACTTTTAGCGATTGAGTAAAATCAGTAATATAACGCAAACCTCCGGTATGATCATTGTGACCATGACTGAAAACTATCGTGTCCACTTCTTTCAAATCAATTTTCATCTTATCACTGTTTTGTCGAAAAACATTTGAATAACCTAAGTCAAATAATATTTTATGCTCATTATCCTCAATATAAAAAGAGAGAGCCGGTTCAGCCAAAAAATAATGATCGATTATCGAATTGTTGTCACATAATACTTTTAAATACATACAAACCACCACCTGCCTAATATTTTACAGTAAAAAGACCCCGATAGTATTTAAATATAATTATAAATCGATATATTTTTCCAACGCACATAATATTTCCCATTTCATCCAATACCATAAATGATACATTTCTATTTATGAAATTCATAATATTTAAAAAAATATTTACAAATTTCAACCAAATAATCTACAATATTAGTGTCGCAATGAAAAGAGGAGTACACTGCCACTTCTGTTAAAGAGAATTTCCTTTTTGGTGTAATGGAAACAACAGAACACAGTCGAATAAAGACTTGGAGCGAATCGCTTGTCAGCGTTAAAACTTTTAAGGGCATATCTTTTTTGATATGAACTAAGGTGGTACCGCGTTATTTACGTCCTTAGACAGGGCGTTTTTTTGTTAAAGGAGAAAAAAATGGAAGAAAGATTATTAAACGATCAGCAACAAGCCAGACGTGATAAAATGAACCAATTATCTCAAATGGGTATTTATCCGTTCGGCAATGCTTACAATCGCACTCATCTTGCCGCACAAATTCGCCAGGAATGTCAAGATTTAACCAAAGAAGAACTAGAAGAAAAACATTTAGAGGTTAAAATAGCAGGAAGAATCATGAGTAAACGTCGAATGGGCAAATTAGGTTTTATGCACATTCAGGACCGTAGCGGTCAAATCCAGGTAGTTGTCAACAAGGCCGTTGTGGGAGAAGAAACTTACGAAATTTTCAAAATTAACGATGTCGGTGACATTGTCGGAATTGAAGGCTATGTTGTCAAAACCGATGCCGGTGAACTTTCCGTAAAAGCTACCTCTTACACTCACCTATGTAAATCATTGACACCGATGCCGGAAAAATTCCATGGTTTAACTAATAAGGAAGAAAGATACCGTCGTCGTTATGTCGATTTATTCATGAATGAAGATGCTAAAAAAGTTGCTTTTTTGAGACCGCAAATAATTAAATGCATTCGCCAATATATGGATGACAATCAATTTACCGAAGTAGAAACGCCTATTTTGACAACCCTTCTAACCGGTGCCAGTGCTCGCCCATTTATCACTCACCATAACAGTCAAGATATCGACATGTATCTGAGAATTGCCTTAGAATTACCATTAAAAAGATTATTGGTAGGCGGTATGGAAGCTGTCTATGAAATCGGCAGAACATTCCGCAATGAAGGAATGGATCCGATGCATAATCCGGAATTTACTTTAATGGAAGCTTATTTGGCTTATTCTAATTTAGAAGGAATGATGGATTTAACCGAAGGCATGTTCACAACAATCGCGGAAAAAGTATTACATAAATATGAATATATATTTAACGGTCATACGATTAACCTGCAGAAACCTTGGAAACGTATTTCGATGGTTGAAGCTGTCAAAGAAAAAACCGGTATTGATTTCAAAAAACAGATAACTTTAGAGGAAGCAACACAATTGGCTCAGCAACATCAGATTGAAGTAGAAAAACACTTTACTGTCGGTCATATAATCAATGCTTTCTTCGAAAAATATGTTGAAGAGGATTTAATTCAACCGACTTTCCTCTATGGTCACCCGGTTGAAATATCACCTTTGACCAGAGCAAACGTAGAAGATCCACGCTTCGTTGATCGTTTTGAATTATTTATCGGCGGAAAAGAATTTGCTAATGCCTATACCGAGTTAAATGATCCGATCGATCAATTAGAAAGATTTAAAAAGCAATTGGCCGAAAGAGATTTAGGTAACGATGAAGCCAACGATATAGATATGGATTTCATCGAAGCATTGGAATACGGTATGCCGCCTGCAGGTGGCATCGGCTACGGTATCGACAGATTATGCATGCTCTTTACCGAATCGGAATCAATCAGGGATGTAATCTTATTCCCAACAATGAAGCCGTTGGACTCTGACAAGAAGGTTTCCAAGGAAGTTTCGGCTTCTGCGGAGGCAACTCAGGCGGCTCCCGAAGTCGAGGAAAAAATTGATTTTTCCAATGTTCAGATCGAGCCTCTGTTCCAAGATAAGGTCGATTTTGACACCTTCTCCAAGAGTGATTTCCGTGCCGTAAAGGTCAAGGAATGCGAAGCTGTGAAGAAGTCCAAAAAGCTCTTAAAGTTCGTTTTGGACGACGGAACCGGCGTAGATAGGGTCATTTTGAGTGGTATTCACGAATATTATGAGCCGGAAGAACTGGTTGGTAAGACCTGCATTGCAATCACCAATCTGCCTCCGAGAGCGATGATGGGTATCGACTCCTGTGGTATGCTGCTCTCTGCCGTGCATCACGAAAACGGCGAAGAAAAGTTGCATTTACTGATGGTCGATCCTCACATTCCGGCAGGCGCAAAGCTCTATTAAGATGATGTAAAGATGTACCGTTTTACCAAATAGACGAGACATACTTCATTTGATGCAAAAATTAAGTGCGAGTAAGAAAAATCGCATAATTAGTGCAATGAGTGGGCAATTCCAATCGGAGTTGCCCATTTTCTAAAACGAATGGAAATGCAAATCGGAATTTACCGGAACAATCCCGAACTATGATTAGTACAACTAGAGAAACAAAAAGGAGGATTTGAAAATGAAAGCAATCGCAATCAACGGCAGCCCTAGAAGGGGTTGGAATACAGAAGCATTATTGAAAGAAGCTCTAAAAGGAGCTTCCTCTATGGGCGCAGAAACAAAACTCGTACAACTATACGATTTGAACTACACAGGATGTAAAAGTTGCTTCGGATGTAAGAGAAAAGGCATGGAAGACTGTCACTGTTTGATAAAAGATGAATTGAAACCGATACTTGATGAGATATTAAAAGCGAACACCGTATTTCTTGGTACGCCGATATACTTTGGTGACATGACAGGACAAATGGTCAGCTTTTTTGAAAGATTAGCATTCCCGCTTTTATCCTATAACAAACCAAATAAAAAATTATTCGATGGAAAAATCAATGTTGCAATGTTTTACACCATGAATGCCAGCGAAAAATACTATAAAGAAAATATGGAGCAAGGATTGCAATTCAGAACGAATCTTTTGAAACTTTTGGGTGGTACAGTAGAAGTATATGCGGCTTGTGATACATATCAGTTCATGGATTATTCAAAATATAATGCAAGCTTTTTTGATGAAAATCATAAGAGAAAAGTATATGAAGAACAATTTCCTAAAGATTTGCAAGCTGCATTTGAAATTGGATGCAGACTAGCTACAAAAGCTTAAGCAAACAAATTCAAGTTTGCGAACTTGCTCTTTGAGAGAGGAGAAATTCTTTTCTCAAAGGGCTTTTTTTGTCTCTGAAAGGCGATTGAAAGATTTTTATTGAAAAATTTCCAAAAAACTTCGTTCAAATCGAAAAAAATTTCCCAATTGGTTAGTGGGGGGTCAAATCTTACTAACCTTGAAAATCAAATACACATTCAACAGGTACATTCCTGATCGGGGGCGAAAGCCTGTTGATTTCCTTTTACGCATTTGAGGGGGGGATGAGATTGAGTTAAATGTGACCACAGCGGTCAATTTGAGCATTGGACTTGCACGAAGCTCTACAAGCTGATGACTACCAAACCGGACGAGGGTGCTTAACTTCTGACTTTTTACACGCAATCCGCAGTTGAATAAATTGTTAAAAAGTCTTGCGGTTTATAATCGCAAAGCAAATTGATTTTTGATGAGAGTTGCGGTATACTATCTACAAACGGAGGTGGTCACGATGATTTACAGACCTTTGTATGTAGATAAGATTATGGCTTATGTGGATACGCCATTTGTAAAAATCCTCACGGGAGTGCGCCGCTGCGGAAAGTCAACGATCCTGAAAATGATTATGGAACGGCTGAAAACCCAGCGGAATATTCCGGAGGAGCGCATTGTCAGTTGCCGCTATGACTCGATGGAATATGAGGATATGACGGCAAAGCAGATGTACGCTGAATTGAAAGAGCGCCTGTCCCCGGAGGGAAAGACCTATCTGTTTCTCGATGAGGTGCAGGAAATCAAGGGCTGGGAAAAGGTCGTCAATTCGCTGGCGTCCGACTTTGATGTTGACCTGTATGTGACAGGCTCCAACTCCCGTATGATGTCCTCTGAGATCTCAACCTATCTGACGGGACGATATGTGTCTTTCCGCATCTTCACCTTGTCCTTTGGCGAATACCTGATGTTCAAAAGCCAATATACCGAGGTTGGAGAACCGAAAGCCGAGCTTGCAAACTATGTGCGCTTGGGCGGTTTTCCGGCAACACACTTGCAGGCTTATTCTCAGGATGAGGTCTACACCATCGTGCGGGATATTTACAACTCCACGATCTTCTCGGATATTGTCAAGCGCAATCAAGTGAGAAAGATCGACCAGTTGGAGCGTGTGGTCAAGTACACCTTTAACAATGTGGGCAATACCTTCTCGGCAAAATCCATTTCGGATTATCTGAAAGCGGAGCACCGTGCGCTGGACAACGAAACGGTTTACAGCTACTTAGAGAAGTTGGAGAAGGCGTACCTGCTTCACCGCTGCTCCCGCTTTGATTTGCAGG
>JAUNFB010000095.1 GCA_030525245.1 Erysipelotrichia bacterium | reverse complement strand
GTTCTTGAATAATCCATTCAAGTTTTTCTGCACTACAATATACATCAAAAAACTTATGAAGTGCTTTACCAATTTTCATACCAACTGGGATAGTCTGATTGCGAATACTGGTTTCAATACATACTTTATTATCAAGCAAACCATCTTTTTCTGTCTCAAGAAACTCGCCAATTTCTCCACTAATACGCCAAACAATTTCAATATAATTATTAATACGTTGCTCACGAGCTTCTTTTGGCAAAGTAATTGCGACATCATATGGAGATTCATAAATAAGCTGATTACCCATTTTTTCAATAAAACGCTCTTTTGCTTTAAGCCATTTTTCAAATAAACTATCTGTGTTTACTTCTGTTTGATTTTGTGAATAACAAAGGACTTTATCAAAATCTTTTTGAATATCTTTATAATCAAACATTTTAAAGCCCCTTTCGGCAATCAGGGCAAATCCATTTTTCTTTGGTCACAACGGGTTTTTCAAGCAACCAGGGCAGACCGCATTTACTACAATAATCAATTTTATGGCTAAGCTCAGCAAAACATTCCATACAAAGATTCTGAGTATAACCACCCCACGCTGCATATTTTACGGGAATTATTTCTTCTTCTGATACGGCTGCACCGCAACGATTACAGCCATAGGCAAAATCTTTATTTGCATTGCCGCCAAACCATTTATAAGTATAAGAAATCATGGGGATATATTTCCAAGTGTCCATTTCGGGATGCTCTTTAATATAAATAAGCATCTGTTTTACTTTTTCAATTGTGTTATGAAGAAAATCAAAACGCAAAAATTCTGTATTACTATGTTCATTATAGTATCCTACAGATAAATTTGCCGCGGCGACGCCCCAAGCAGGTGCCAATACAGAAATATCACTAAGCGAACCCCAGTCTGTTACAAAACCAAAACTTTCTACAAACTTTTCAAATTGCTCATTATCGCAATCGTAAAAAACACAATCATTATTACCACGACGATCAAGCTGAATAAGGCACTTGAGTTCATAGGGGAATTTATAATAATGCCCAACGAGCTTGGAAGCACCAATACAACCAGATTCTTCGCCAGTAGTAATAATTACGTGCGGTCGCAGATTAGAATGTTTAATAATCTCCATGATAGCATATACACCAGCTCTATCATCTGCGCCCATACCTTCAGGACTCCATAGAACCATACACTCTTGATCGTAGAAAAATGTTTTTGGCGGATTCTTAAAAACTGTATCTGCGTGTGCTACCAATGCTACGGGTATATTGCCCTCTGCTAACACATAAGCAGGAGTTCGTTCTACGTTTGCATATTTTGTTTTCAAAAAACTTGACATTATACTTAAAATACTTTGTTCTCTTGCTTTGCACAGAGTTTTAAAAGTATTGATATTTTCCTCCGTGAACATCATTTCACCTCTTTTGACTTTCTAAGAATATTATATCAAATTCTTTTTAAAAAATCAAAGGGAAGAATGGCAAAGCCATTCTTCCCTATTAATTATCTTTCTTTTTATATTCATGAAGTAGTTTCTTCTCATATTCTGGCATAATACAAGCGTGACAACTACCATTCGGCAGCAAACATCTTTGACCACAATTAAATCTACGTTTAACATATTCATCAGTAATATTAGATCCTAAAATTATTTCTGAACAATTATAGTTGGCAATAAGAAGATTTAAACCATATGGAAAGTTACTCATATAAAGATTAATTAAACTTTTTTCTTTTTGAGTATCTGTCTCATCTAGCTCAAATACATCAATATAATCATCATATAATGACATATGCTGCGGCAATACCCAGAAATGGTTAAGCCCATCTTCACCAGTTTGCGCAAGAGCGTAATTCATGCCAATATGAGGATTGGCTCTAATTTTAAAACCCTGTTTCCGCAAATAATTCAATTGGTCGCATTGAAAAACAAGCGGTTCTCCAACCATTATGTCTGTTGCTTTATAATAAGTGCAGATTTTTACCATCGCCCAAGTAGTCGCTGGGTAATGATACATAATATGTCGCCACAAATGAATTTCATCAAATTCATCTTTTTCAGAAAATGGTTCAGTAACTTTTCCATATTCTACAAAATCAGAAAAATCAAAAAAATCATAGAAAAAACCTGTTTGCTCTTGTAGTGATCGCAAAGTATCAATTTCAGGCATTTTATCTTGATTTAAATTATAAATTTCCATAATGATTTTTTTATCTTTATGAACTTTTGAGTAATCCATCGCTTCATTCATCATACGAAAAGGAAAGCGTATTTCTTGAGTTTTCTCATTTGCTAAAGAATAATTGTTTATACATAACCTCATATCTTCAACCTCCAATTTCTGAATAAATTATATCAAATTTTTTTTGTGTTGTCAAATAGTTGACGAATGTAAAATTTTGTGATATAATATTTATATAAAAGGTATAAGGAGTCGATAAGCATGTGGTATAACGCATTTATTGCCGGAACTTTAATAGGACTTGGATGCCTTGTGTCTAATTTAATTGCACAACCAATTATTGGCTATTGTTGTTTTGCTATGGGACTAATGTATATTAGAGCGGCAAAATTGCCCCTTACAACTGGGCTTACTCA
>JAUNFB010000094.1 GCA_030525245.1 Erysipelotrichia bacterium | reverse complement strand
ATTGCATCTACGTTTAAGTTCAAGTTCGTCGTCTTCATAACATTTTGCGTATTTGAATGTCTTATCAAGTTTAAATTCTTCTATGGACGCTGCCATCACGTTGGTGTTTTCAATTGCTTCAAGATATGTTTGTTCAGACAATACACCCTGTGCTTTAAACATATCGCAAAGTTCTTCATAACTTTTATATGTTAAATCAAACTCATCTTCGTTTGTAAACTCGATTTTTTTAGCGGTCTGCAAAACCGAACGGCACTCGGCTTTATATTGATTGATACTATGAGTATCAGTCCCAGCGATAAGCGGTTTATGATATTTTTGCGCCATATCATACAGCCACAAATTATACTCTTTTTGTGCTTCGCTGTTTATGTGAGGTTGAACTTCTAAATAATCGTAATACTTAATAAGACTTTCGTCACGCAACTTATTAAGCGGTGATGCAAGACAGGCACTTATCCTAATCACATGTTCCGACGATATATTTTTGAATTCGTCAAACGATAAACGCGGCTTATAATAAAAATGAGCATCATCGGTTGATAAACTAAAAAGAGAGTTGATTGTTTTTACCCCTTCATAGTCTTTCGCAATAAGTATGGTGTGATAGTTGTCACGTACCTTTGGTTCGAGATGTTCTGTGAGGTATATTTCTATGCCGTGAATATATTTTAGCCCAAGAGATTCACAATATTCCTTCTTTTCAATCCAGTTATAACAATTTCCGTGCTCTGAGAAACCAATGGCGGTTTGCCCTAACTCTTTTGCTTTGTCAGAATAAAGTCTATGGTTTGTGCAGCTATCGAGAAGACTATCTTCGGTATGAAGATGATAACAAACATAATTTTTATTGCCCATTTTCTATTTTAACTCCATATTTCTCAAATAATTCTATTTGGGGCTGCATTCCAGCATAATATTTATTTTCAGCCGTTAAACGAGCAATCACCGCGTCTTCAAACGAACTAAAATATCCCAATTCAATTCTCTTCCCGTCATAATTTATATAAGCACGCCAATGAGATAATGAATTACTCCAACTAACACCAGTTACACCGCTTGCATTATTCGCTCGTAATCCTGTGTTTATCGAATTTAAAGATTTATTTACTATCCTTAAATTACTCTTTCTGTTATCAAGCGGCTCTCTATTTATGTGGTCTACAATATCTTTTTTATCATACGCACCAAGTATATAACGCTGCATCATTATACTGTTGCCATCAAGCATAGTCGAAGCATAACCCCACGTTCCTAAACTCCACTTATGCTTGATTATTCTATCGAGATCTTCTGTATCTATTTTACAAGTGGCTATGCGTTCGTTCTTACCGTTTCTAATATAAATGTAAGTTGTATCGCCATCTATATCGTATTCATTTCTATCGAAGACTGTTATTGGGCGCAAACCGCCAAGATTCTTAATTTGCGAATAATGTCTCAAACAATAATATCTTCCATTATGATAAATCACATGATGTGCAGAACCACAAACATCACAAACCCTATCTTCTACATTAATATGTGGAGCAGGGGCTGAATCTAAAATTTCACCTTTGTTTCTTAATTGAGCATAATGCTTCGAACATACTTCTTGCCCATCATATTCTCCACCGCCATGCCAAATCTGATATCTACAAGACTTTGTATCTCCACAAATCGTGCAAACACGTTTCAAAATGCCGCGCGGAATAGTATCCATAATTTTCCCATGTCGATACATCTGAATGTAATGTCTATTACACAGCATTTTTGTTTTATAAAAATGCGCATCTTCTTCTGCCAACTTCCCGCATACCTTACATCTATATTCCACAGCTACCTCCCATGTGATCAAACTACTATTCTGTTATATAAAAATATATCTGTCATAAATCACATAGCGTTAGCTACATTTTTCATTTTTTATTTTCCTCGGCCAATCTCTCCATTACTTTCAACGTTTTTTCAATCTCCTCTTCAACAGGGTTTCCTTTCTCGTCTATAACTACGAACTCTCCGTATTTAGTTGCCGCTTTAACCGCTTCTCGCGAACCGTGCGCTTTATAAAACCTTATACGCTATATCGATAATATCTTCTCGTTTTGTGCTCATTTTCGACCTCCTAATAAAACAGCCGTTTCATTATATTGGCATTATTTCGCCGTCATCTTCCAAATCGTAATCCATAAACTGCTTATAATACTGCTCTAAGTCAATTTCTTCCTGCCCAACCATTTGTTGAATTTCGTGTATTTCAACTTCCGTTATTCGCCAAGAAATTTCTTTCGCAAGCCCTTTCAACTCTTCGGTGTATTTATCGATTATACAACCCGCTTTCCCAATTAAAAAACCTGGTCTGTCGGTGTAAATTTCAAGTCGATATTTCCCCTCGTCGTAGCCGCGTAATTTAACTCCGACTTGCTTTACGCCGCATTCTTTACTCCATCTCGCTATAACGTTTGTAATTTCTGGTGCTATCATATTTCTACCTCCGATTGTGCCTCTATTATAACAGAAAAAAAATGAGTTGTCAAGCATTTTTTGACAACTCACTGAAAATATTTTAAGTTTTATATCATAAAACACCTCTTTTATTCTGTTTTATTTAAGCGATTCAATTCA